>USQE01000224.1 GCA_900556675.1 uncultured Collinsella sp. | reverse complement strand
GGGCAATTGCTCGTTTCAACACCGCAATTGTCTAGCGCACGGCCTTGACCGCCGCCGCCAGATCGAACAACGTATCGAGCACGGCCTCGCAGCCATCCACCACGTCCTGCGGCAGCGGCACGATATCGGGGACGGCGAAGACATGGCATCCGGCCGTGATGCCCGAGACGCAGCCGTTGCGCGAATCCTCGACCACAGCACATTCCTCGGGGGCAAAGCCCGCGCGCTCGCAGGCGAGCAGATACATCTCGGGGTCGGGCTTGCCGTGCACGACGTCCTCGCCACACGTTACCGTTTCAAACTTGTCAAAAAGACCGACCATCTTAAGGTTGCGCTCGGCCGTAACGAGGCGCGACGACGTCGCTAGGCCCACGTGATAGCCCGCAGCCAGCAGCTCGTCTAGGCACTCGGCGGCGCCGGCCTTAAGTTCCAGTTCGGTCTTGACCATCTCGTCGCGAATCTCCTTGTGGCGACGATAGATCGCCTCGGTGGTTTCGTGGCTGCCATAATGCCTATCGAGGATGTCCATAACATCGGGCAGCGTGCGGCCGATAAACTGATGGATCAGCGCTTCATCAATCGCGAGCCCCAGCTCAGCGGCGCCTGCCTTCCAGGCCTTAATCCCCAAACGCTCGGTATCGACCAGAGTTCCATCCATGTCAAAAATAACAGCCTTGATCATATCGGTCCCCCATCGACTCTCGCTGTCGCGTTGCTGTAACTCTACCGCATTTGGCAACTTGTATATAACGTATATACCATATTGCACTTTCGTTACATAGGTAGAAGTCTTATGGCAAGTAACGCATTAGGATTATAGTTTTCGATCGAGCACTCAACGATAAGGAACGTTTCATGATTTTAGACACCACGGCACCCGCAGAGGAGCTTCAAGACAAGCTATCGGCGCTCGAACAGCTGCTTTTGGCATACGGGCGCGTGGCTATCGGGTTTTCCGGTGGCGTCGACAGCAGCTTTTTGGCCGCCGTATGCGCCCGCATCATGCCTACCAATACCCTCCTCGTCCATCTCACCACGCCGCTCATCGGCACGCCCGAACAGGCCTCGTTTGAGCGGTCCGTTGATGGACAAGCCAATGAAGGGGCGCATTTTAAGCTCCCCGTGCTCAATCTTTCGGTCGATCAGCTGCAGCTCCCCCAAGTAGCCTGCAACGATGCCAATCGCTGCTACCACTGCAAGCACGCCGGCTTTACCGCCATCGTCAACCACGCCAAGTCGCTCGGCTTTCCCACCGTCATCGATGGCAGCAATGCAAGCGATCGCGGTGACTACCGCCCCGGCATGCGTGCGGCAGAAGAGCTCGGCGTACGCTCACCCCTTATGGAGGTCGGCTTTACCAAGGACGAAGAGCGCGAGCTGCTGCGCGCATGGGGCTATCCCGTTTGGAACCTACCGGCGGGAGCATGTCTTGCCACCCGCGTCCCCACGGGCGAGGAGCTTACGCGCGATAAAGTCGATTTAATCCGCGCCTGCGAGGATTACCTGCACGATCTTGATCTGGCACAGGTACGCGCGCGTTTGATCTGCGGCTGCATGCATATCGAGGCCGCACCCGCAGATGTCGCCAAGATCGCTGCCCTCGGTGGCAACGCCGTCGATGCCGAGGGCAAAACCCCGCTGCCCGCCGTTATCGAGTCCGCGCTGCGCGAGCTGGGCTGCGGCCATATCTTCCCCGAGGTCACCCCCTACATCCACGGCAACATGAATCAGTAACCTGCCAAAAAGGGACAGGTTTGTTTTGGCAGGTTTTATCTGGGGAAAATATCGCGAGGCAGTCGCCCCTCTAGCACCCATCAAACTTCGAGAGACGGTAGAGGGGCAATTCGGCTGCATCTACTTCTTCCGATAGCGGCGGTTGCGGCTCGTCGACGAACCCATTACTTCGATGAGTCCTTTATCCGCCATTTTTGGCAGATGGTAGCGGACGGACGAAATTTTGACCCCCGATGCAACCGCTATTTCTCGCGCCGTCATATCCACTTCGGCGCTGAGAGCCTCCAGGATCCTATCCGCTGTCGAAGCTGACGATTCTCTGCTCATATCGATAATCTCAAACGTGTCTTTGCCACATTTTGACAGGACATGTTTATCGACAAGATCCCCGCAGATCAGGCGAATGTCATCCGAATCCCACTTCAGGGCCTCTCGTATTTTTTGAACATCGCATACGCACCCATGCTCCCGCATAAACATGAGCAATGTTTCCTCGCGATCCGTCAGCTCGGTGCCCACATGGCTCTGAATCCACGTGCGGTTTTCAGCAAGCTCCGCCCCGTGCCGGGAAAGCAGCACCGTAAACGAATCGGCCTTAACGATAAATTTCGGCCTTCCAAGCGAACGAGACTCCATCTCGCGAATCATAGCCGGGATACCAGATCCCTGGCTTTCTGCAACGGCCCCCTCGGCATGCTCTAACGGCGTCGCCCCCATTAGGCTCATGAGCTTTGGGTTTCGGCAGCGCGATTCCCCGTCTGCAAGATTGTCCACCGTCTTTCCACCCCAAAGCCCACCGGGGTTTTTGATCTCTATTCTGTCTGGATAGATATCGACACTCACGGCCTGCCCCACAAACATGGGCGAATATTCTCGATGGATGCAGGCATTTGCCAAGGCCTCGCGCAAAACCTCCTGGGGAACTTCCCAATCCTCCCTTCTGCCAGCACCTTGCACTATCGCCGCTTTGCGCAAGTTCCGTCCAATCGCGGCAAGGGCATCTTCGATGCAAGCCGGAATCGGGCCATCGCACAACTGGCGGTCAATAAACCGGGGTTGCCCGGGTGCAGATTTTTCCACATCGGAATGGACAGCGACATCGATCATGAGTTTGGGATAGAACTGCTGGGGGTAAATTCCCGCCGACAGAAGCCCTGCGAGCTTCACCGCACCATCCTT
>USQE01000223.1 GCA_900556675.1 uncultured Collinsella sp. | reverse complement strand
TAACATGTTCAGCTGACCAATACTAATAGATCGAGGGCTTGACCAAAAAAAGATTACTCAAGGATTGCTAAGTTTGTATTCAGTTTTGAAGGTGTAATCCCACCCAAGTGGGAGGCCGTTATACAGGGGTATAGTTCAGCTGGTAGAGCGTTGGTCTCCAAAACCAAATGTCGAGGGTTCGAATCCTTCTGCCCCTGCCATTTTTTTAAAAGAAAAACGATTCGCTATTTTTAATATGGCTCAGTAGCTCAGTTGGTTAGAGCGCCGGCCTGTCACGTCGGAGGTCGCGGGTTCGAGCCCCGTACTTCCCGCCAACGCAATTAAAGCCACGTCTTCGGACGTGGCTTTTTGCGTTTAATAGGCCCTCGATCTTATATGCCTCTTTATCCAAATCACCGCATTTGCAACGAGCGAGCCGGCCTCTACTGATATATGTGTTCAAACAGGGGGTTTGTTGCGCAACATCTGTTCAATGAAGCAGGGGGTTCGGTTATACTAAATTGCACTTTAGGCCGTACCTGATTCAGCTAGTCTTCAAGTGCGGCATTCAGTGAACACCCATTTTATAATTTGGTTGTTCAGGCGGTCATTTGGCGTCTCGACACAAGCTCGGCCCCGGAGCTCGTTCGAGCTGTTCGTATTCCTTGAAAGGGGAAACATGGACATATCGAGGAAGACTGATTATGCCCTTCGCATGCTTGCGATGCTTGCCGAGGAGCCGGAGCGGTTGCTTTCTGTTCGCACTGCTGCCGAAGAGGTCAATGTTCCGTATTCGTTTGCCCGTTCGATTCAGCACGGCTTGGTTCAGGCCGGCATTGTGGAGAGCCTGCGTGGTGTTCATGGCGGCATGCGCCTTAAGGTGAGCCCCGACGATGTCACGATCCGTCAGGTCGTAGAGGCCGTTCAGGGCCCCATGGTTATGAACGATTGCACCGCGCCCGATGGCGACTGTGCGCGCATGGGCACGTGCTGCTATCATCCCCTGTGGGCCGGAGCCCAGGCGCTGATGCGCG
The DNA here is from genome assembly GCA_900556675.1 of uncultured Collinsella sp. Taxonomy (GTDB): domain Bacteria; phylum Actinomycetota; class Coriobacteriia; order Coriobacteriales; family Coriobacteriaceae; genus Collinsella. The sequence continues at coordinate 1,907 of USQE01000223.1, read as the reverse complement.
ACTATCTCGATTCCGTTTCGCTCGGCGATATCGTCGCCCATCGCCAGTTTCCGGCTGTCGATCCCAAGTTCGACGACCGCGATGCGTTTCCCGAGTACGCCGCTTGCGCGTATGCTTGCCGGGAGGAATAGCGCCGCATAAGGAGCATTGTCATGATTCAGGACCCCTTTCGTTCGATGATTCGTTCGGAAGGGGTCCTGCGTTATCGCGACCTTCCGTGGCGCCGCACGCGCGACCCGTATATCATCTGGCTTTCCGAGGTCATGCTGCAGCAGACGCAGGTGCCGCGCGTGGAGACGCGCATGCCGGCGTGGCTCGATCGCTTTCCGACTGTCCGGGCGCTTGCTCAGGCCGCCCCTTCCGATGTCTTGGATGCGTGGCAGGGGATGGGCTACAATCGCCGCGCCCTGGCGCTTCACAGGGCTGCACAGTGCGTTGTGGAGGACTGGGATGGGGAGTTTCCGCGTGAGACGCACGATCTGGTCGCGTTGCCCGGCATTGGCCCGGCAACGGCGCAGGGCATCCGTTCGTTTGCATTCGATCTTCCGGGCGTGTATCTGGAGACCAACGTGCGCACGGTCTTTTTGCATCATTTCTTTCCCGATGTGCCGGCCGTTCCCGATCGCGAGCTGGTACCGCTGATTCAAGCTGCCTGTCCGGCGGCCCCCGGTGCGGCGGCGGATGAGATTGCGCCCTTTGCCGCGCCTCAAGACGATGCCGACACGCCGCGCGCGTGGTATTACGCGTTGCTGGATTACGGCGCGTATCTTAAAAAGACGCTGCCCAATCCGTCCAGGCGGTCGGCGAGCTATAGTCGTCAGTCCAAGTTTGAGGGCTCGCGTCGCCAAAAGCGCGCCCACATTGTGCGCATGCTGCTGGCAGCGCGCGATGGGCAGCCGGCAGGTATTACGCTTGATGAAGCCGTTGCAGGCGTTAACGAGATGGAGACGGCAGCCGGCCGTGAGCCGGTCGAGCGCGAGCTGGTCACAAGCATCCTTGCCGATCTGGAGCGCGAGGGCTTTTGCCGCTCCGAGGGCGATCGTTGGCTGAGTGTATAGCTCGCTCGAATCTGAAGAACAGGATTATAAGGTTTAAATTCTCGGCATGGGGGCATCCTAAAGACAGGGCCGCTCAAAGCCTATGGGCGGCACGTGTTGAAGGGAAGTACACCTATGGATTTTGAGAACTCTCAGACCAAGAAGAACCTCGAGACTGCTTTTGCCGGTGAGTCCCAGGCACACACCAAGTATCGCTACTATGCATCCAAGGCCAAAAAGGACGGCTACGTTCAGATCTCGAATATCTTTGCCGAGACGGCGGGCAACGAGTCCGAGCATGCCAAGCTGTGGTTTAAGTACCTGCACGACGGTGCCGTTCCGGGCACTCTGGACAACCTGCGTGACGCCGCCGCGGGCGAGAACTATGAGTGGACCACGATGTATGACGAGTTTGCCAAGACCGCCGAGGAGGAGGGCTTTACCGAGATCGCCGCGAAGTTCCGTGGCGTCGGTGCTGTCGAGAAGGCCCACGAGGAGCGCTACAACAAGCTTGTCGAGCGCATTGAGTCGGGCGAGGTTTTTGAGCGCGAGGGCGTAAAGGTGTGGAAGTGCCTGAACTGCGGGCACCTGCATGTTGGTGCCGAAGCGCCCGAGGTGTGCCCGGTGTGCAACCACCCGAAGGCGTACTTTGAGGAGCAGGTGGTGAACTACTAGCGCGTGTTGCGGGCGTGGCGCTTGATGCGGAGCGCGGGGGCGGGAAATACCTTTCCCTCTCGCTCACGGCTTCGCAGGGTCGCGCGAGGCAAAGGTTTCCCCGCCCTGCGCTCCGGCGTTGAGTCGTCGCATGCTCGCTACAGAAAAGCTGATAAGAAGTTTGTGTGCCGCCCCTTTGGGGCGGCACTTTTTGTG
>USQE01000222.1 GCA_900556675.1 uncultured Collinsella sp. | reverse complement strand
CAACCTCATCACCATAGGTCTTATCGGCAAGAAGATGTGCCGCGTCTACGATGCGGGCATCGATGTGGCCGCTCGCTGCCTCGGCGGAAAGACGCTCGGCAATCGTATCGAGCGTAGGCAGGCCCTCGAATACGCGACCGTGACCATGCGAGGTCAGCAGCTCGTGCTCGCGTGCGAGCAGGCTCGCCAAATCGTGATGGGCGCGCAGGATGTCGAGCGCATCGGATGGATGCTCGGCAACCTCTGCCACGGCAGCGACCGGTGCGGCGTCGACCACGCGGTAGAAGAGTTGTGCGAGCAGCGGCATCAAGAACACCGTGATGGCGCCGGCGGCAACCATGACCGACGCAATATCTTGCGACAGCGCGCCCGCGTTGACGGCAACGCTCGTCACGGCAACGATAATCGGCAACGCCGTGGTGCAGTACAGGGCCACGGTAATGCGACCATACGCCGAAACGTCGCGCGTCGCAGGACAAATGCTCATAGAGATGAGAATGGGCACGGCGCGAATGATCAGCAACGCCACGATAAAGCCCGCGAGCAGCCCGGGGCGCGACGCCACGGCCGTCAGGTCGATCTTTGCGCCCGATACAGTAAAGAACACCGGAATCAAAAAGCCGTAGGCCAGGCCGTCGAGCTTGGTCTCGAGCGTATGGTTGCCCTCGGGGATGATGTAGCGCAGGACAAAGCCGGCGGCAAAAGCGCCCAACACGATATCGAGGCTAAAAATGGCGGAAAACGCCACGAGCGTGACCAAAATAAGCACCGTCAGGCGCACGAACGTCTGCGATGTGGTATCGGCGCGCTCCTGAATAAAGGCGAAAAAACGGCTGCCGATGCGTTTGGAGCGGCTGGGGACCACGGCCAGCAACACGCAGACCACAGCAAACAGGCCAAGGATCACAAGCGTCTCGATGCCCGTACGGGCAGACAGCAGCACCGACATGGCGAGCACGGGACCGAGCTCGCCCCAAGTACCATACGCGAGAATCGAGTCGCCCACACGCGTGCCGGTGAGCGAGCGCTCGCGCAAGATGGGCATGAGCGCTCCAAGCGCCGTCGAGGTCAAGGCGAGCGTCACGGCAATACCGTCGAAATGGCTGACCGAGAACCACGGCGTAAAGCGCACGGCAAGCCAGGCGATACCAAACGTGACGGCCCACGTGGCCATACCGTAGCGCCCCTCCACACCCGTAATGTTCTTAGGGTCGATCTCAAAGCCGGCGAGCAGGAACAAAAAGGCCAGGCCGAGCTCGGAAACAAGCGAGACCTCGGCATCTACATGGATGACGCCGAGCATATGGGGTCCCAGCACCGCGCCGAACACGAGCAAAAAGACCGTCTCGGGAACGGGTTTTCCGGGAATCGCCGAGGCGATGAAGGGGCTTGCAAAGGCCACGAGCGCGATGATGGCGAGTGAAACGAATGCCATGTGATGCCTTTCTCTTGTTTGCGCTTCACTGTAGCACCCTCGCCGTCCTCAACGCGCCACGAGCTGTCGTATCATAGTGAGGTTTACAAACATGTGGCTCAAGGCGACCGCAGGGCAGTCCCCGCAAACCGACCGCTGCCGCATACCGTACCGTACGCCCAACCGATCAGGAAGGCAGGAACCAATGGTCTCTCGTATCTACGTGGAGAAGAAACCCGGGTTCGACGTCGAGGCTCAGCAGCTCAAGGGCGAGCTGACCGAGATTCTCGGCATCAAGGGCATCGAGGCCCTGAGGATCATCAACCGCTATGACGTCGAGGGCATCGACGAGGAGCTTTTCCGCTCCTGCGTGCCGACCGTTTTTAGCGAGCCCCAGGTCGATGTGACCTACGACGAGCTCCCCGCAAGCGATGGCGCCGTCTTTGCCGTCGAATTCCTGCCTGGCCAGTTTGACCAGCGCGCCGACTCCGCCAGCGAGTGCGTGCAGCTCATCAGCCAGGGCGAGCGCCCCGCCGTGCGCTCCGCCAAGGTCTATATGATCTCGGGCGCTCTGGACGATGCCGCCCTCGAGTCCATCAAGCACTACGTGGTGAACCCCGTCGAGGCCCGCATCGCCTCGCTCGACCTGCCCGAGACGCTGTACATGGAGACGCCCGAGCCCCAACCCGTCGAGGTGCTCGATGGCTTCCGCGAGCTCGACGAGGCCGGCCTTGCCGCCTTTATCGCCGATCGCGGCCTTGCCATGGACGAGGCGGACATTGCCTTCTGCCAGCAGTACTTCCGCGATGAGGACCGCGACCCCACCATCACCGAGATCCGCGTGATCGACACCTATTGGTCCGACCACTGCCGCCACACCACCTTCGGCACCGTCCTGGATGACGTGACGATCGACGACGCCGTGGTGCAGCAGGCCTTCGACCGCTACATGGAGATGCGCCACGAGCTCGGCCGCGACGCCAAGCCCGTCTGCCTCATGGACATGGGCACCATCGGCGCCAAGTACCTTAAGAAGACCGGCGTCATGACCGATGTCGACGAATCCGAGGAGATCAACGCCTGCACCGTCAAGGTGAAGGTCGATGTCGATGGCGAGGACCAGGACTGGCTGTTCCTGTTTAAGAACGAGACCCACAACCACCCGACCGAGATCGAGCCGTTCGGTGGTGCGGCAACCTGCCTTGGCGGTGCAATCCGTGACCCGCTTTCCGGACGTACTTATGTATACCAGGCAATGCGCATCACAGGTGCGGCAGATCCGACAAAACCGTTAAATGAGACATTAAAGGGAAAACTCCCGCAGAGAAAGATCGTCACAGAGGCTGCCCATGGATACAGCTCCTACGGAAACCAGATCGGACTTGCGACCGGTTATGTAAAAGAGCTTTACCACCCGGGATATGTTGCAAAGAGAATGGAGATCGGTGCCGTTATGGCAGCAGCTCCGAGAAAGAACGTCATCCGTGAGACATCCGATCCGGGCGATGTGATCATCTTAC
>USQE01000221.1 GCA_900556675.1 uncultured Collinsella sp. | reverse complement strand
GCCGCCGAAGCTGAACGGCAGATTGCCCGCCAGATGGCTTCGCAGCGTCGGCCGGTTACGCGGTTTGGAAAAACCGCGTAACCCCACTAGTCGTGGTACTCGCCGCGGTCCCACTTCTCCAGGAACTCGTCAAAGAAGTGCGGGTCAGCCTGAGCCTCGGCGTCGGCCTTATTGCAAGCGTCGATCTTGGCGATCAGGGCGTCGTGCTCGGGAGTCTTCTCGTAGGGCTCCTCCAGGAAGGCAAGCATGATATCGGCCATCAGGAACTCGCCGGTAATCTTGCCGCCAAAGCCCACGATGTTGGCGTTGAGCTCGCGACGGGCATACAGGGCAGAGGTCATGTCGCGGACCAGGGCGCAGCGGGCGCCGGGAACCTTGTTGACGGCGTTGGTGATGCCGATGCCGGTGCCACACAGGGCCACGCCAAAGTCGGCCTTGCCGCTGGCAACAGCCTCGCCCACGGCCTTACCGTAGATGGGATAGTGCGTACGGGTGTGGCTGTAGGTGCCGCAGTCGAGCACCTTGTAGCCAGCCTGCTCCAGGCGGTCGGCCAGATAGATCTTCTCGTCCGTAACGATATGGTCGCAACCGATTGCGATGGTCTTCTTCATCAGAACGTCCTTTCGTCTGAATTCACAAGTTGAGGTAGAAGTTCGAGTTCTCGGTGGCTCTCGTTAGGCCATCTTGTTGAGCATGTCGACACGGATCTGGTGACGGCCGCCGGCGTACTGGGCGCGCAGGAACTCGCGGGCGATCTTCTTGGCGACCTCGGTGCCCACAACGCCCGGGCCCATGGTGACCATGCGCGAGCCGTTGTGCTCGCGGGTCATGTAGGCGGAACGCTCGTCGGAAATGTTGGCGACGACCATGCCCTTAATCTTGACGGCGGCCATATAGGAGCCGACGCCGTACTTATCGAATGCAAAGCCCTGGGAATCCTTGTGCTCCAGCAGGTCCTTGGCAACGGCGGTCGCGGAATCGACAAAGTCCGCGGCAGGGGTCTCGGAATAGTCGACGACCTCGTGACCGTCGGCGATGAGCATCTCCTTGATGGACTCCTTCATCGACATACCGTCGGCATCGGAAGCGATTACAACCCTCATGACATCCTCCTTGAGAGATACGCAGGTGCGTAGTTTCTGTTTGGAAGTGTTGAATCGCGTTCAGGTCCGGGCATCTGAATGTGCGGTTCTTCACTGTTCATGTTTATTTGAACACATTCGAACAGTAACTGCAACAACTATTTGTTTATCTTTGTTCTTTTTTGAACAAATATCGTTCACGGATGATTGCTGACCGTTTGAGCCGGGCGCGGACGTAGCGACCATGTGTTCAACAAACAAAAGGGCGGCCAAGAACGTGTCTCGGCCGCCCTTCGGCGGTATTCCCCGGTATATACAGCTGTTTTAGCTACTCGGACTGCCCACCCTTTTTGGCGTGCTTGGAAGGAGCGCTCAAGAAACGACCCGTCAAATAGTTCGCCGGGCCAGAAATATCGATCCCCAGCAGCACGTGGCCCAGCCACAGGAACGCCACGAGCACCAGCAGCGGGATAACGCACGAGGTCACGATCATCACGATGACGCCTTCAATCAGATCGGTCACCTGCCGCACAATCTCATCGGTCATCTGCTTGGCGCCGCTGGTCACCGACGTAACAAGGCTCGATGCCCCATCAGTCAACTGCTCGAGCACGTTTTTGGACTCCGTGGCCTCGGATTTTTTCTTGTTCGATTTTGAGCTGGTCTCGGCTGACTTGTCCGTGGTGTCGGCCGCGTCCGCAGCGTCCGCAGCCTTTTGCTCAGCTTGCTCAATACTTACGCGATACGTTTCATCGACCTTCTGCGACACCCATACGCTCGCGGGCACGAGCGCCATGCCGATCACGGCAACCACCAGCACGCGCGTCGCCACACGGCGCAGGACAGCGCTCGTGCTCCAGCGCCCGTGAATACCGAGCGACACCGCAAAGAGCACCAACGCAAACGGGATTAAGATGCCCAGGCCAACCGACCAGAAAATGGTTAGCAGGTATTTCTCGAGGTAGAGCACGGCAAGCACGATACCCAAGTTTCCTGAAAGCTGCGCGAGCTGCTCGGCAACCGGCGTTCCCGTATCACCCGGCAGCGCGGTAATGCCCGCAGACAGCGCCACGCACGAGGTCGTGAGCGCCAGTACGTTACCCTTCTTTTGGTCGATGACCTCGATGGTGGAGTCCCAAGTTTTGGTATCGGCGAAATGCGGACGAGCTACAAGGCCCGACAGCAGCGCCAGGACCACGAGCGCAACGATAAAGCCAATCTGCAGCTTTTTGTTTGCGCACACGACATCGGACAGACTGGGCTGCAGCTCGGTTACCGTCGTGTGCTCGGTTATCTGGACAGGACGCCCATGAGCCATCTCGTGCGCGTCTCTTTTTTGTATTGACCCGTTATCCGGCATTTGGATACCTCCTCAGTCCGGCGTTTAATGCGAAAGGAAGTATACCCACCGAGCAAAAATCGAACGGGAGGACGAACGGAGCGCACCAAGACTGTCCCCAATGACTATCTCCGGATGAGTTGCGGTGGAATAGGGATTGTTTTGCGCCCGTCGGCCCCTATTCAGTCCCTATTTCACCGCAACTTGGAGGAGGACAGAAAAAGCCCTGCCGCGGGTTTGAACTGCCTCCCATTTCTTGGACATGAGAAATGGGAGGCTTTCTTTATGCGCGTTGATTTGAGGGTGAAGCATGATGTCGAGGCCAGGAAGGCGGCCATAGGGCTCTTCGAGCTCGGACGCGGGTATAAATCTGCCGCGATTGCCCTTTCGCTTCCCGCGGAAGCCGTGAGAAGATGGCAGGAGATATACCGCGCGTTCGGGAGCGAGGTGCTGCTGCGCATGGACGGAAAGCAGGGCAGGTACACATACGAGCAGAAGGTCGCCGCCGCCTCCGCCGTCGTCGACG
>USQE01000220.1 GCA_900556675.1 uncultured Collinsella sp. | reverse complement strand
CAGGTCCTCGATGCGGACGCCGGTGTGGCCGGGGAGATAGATGCCCGGCTCGATGGAGAACGTCATACCCGGCTCTACAACTTGCTCGTTAACAAGTGAGACATCGCCCGGCTCGTGGTCTTGCAGACCGATCGAGTGGCCCAGGCGATGCGTAAAATACTGCCCATAGCCCGCCTCCTCAATCACGTCGCGCGCGGCGCGGTCCAGGTCGCACATGCGCACGCCTGGTGCGATGAGCGCCTCGGCGGCCTCATTGGCGCGGCGCACGATGTTGTAGATGCGCGCCGTCTCCTCGTCCGGCTCGCCCCAAAAGAACGTGCGCGTCATGTCCGAGCAGTAGTTGCAGCGGCGTCCGCCAATGTCGAACAGTACCACGTCGCCACGCTTGAGCACGGTGTCGTCTGGTTCGTGGTGCGGGTCGCCGGCGTTAGCGCCAAAGCTCACGATGGGCGGAAAGCTAAAGCCCTCGCAGCCGTGCTTACGATACAAGCCGAGCATCTGGTCGGCAATTTCGCGCTCCGTCACGCCCTCGTGGACGAGCTTGATGGCGTCGGCCATCACGTCGTCGTTAGCGGCCGAGGACGCGCGCATCAGCTCCTGCTCGGCTTCGTCCTTGTGGGTGCGTGCGGCGGTGACGGCAAAGTCGCCCAGGAAAAACTCGCTGGCGGCGTGGCGCTCCATGAGCGGCATCAAAAAGCCCGAGCGCATAACGGAATCGATGCCAAGGGGCTTGGAGGGATTGACCTCGCGAGCGATGGCGTCGGTCACGACGTCGGTGTCGGTGTGATAGGCGACGCGGGCATTGTCGTACTCGGGCAGCTGATGCAGCGCGTTGACCAAGATTACAGGCTCGCTATCGCGCGCGAGCAGCACACCGCAAAAACGTTCGAACATATCGGCATAAAAGCCGGTCAGGTAATAAATCGACCACGGGTCGTTTACGAGCAGCTGCGAGTCGGGGTGCTGAGCCTCGAGAGCATCGAGCACGCGCGCCACACGCTGGTCATCGACATGTGCCATACATCGTCCTTTCGCTAGGTTGCCACCATGGTATCCCATGCCTGGCAGATAGGGACGTTCCTTTTCTGCCGGCACTTCGGGACACTCCTCGGCGTGGCCAGCCTAGCAAGCAGTAAAAGGAGTCAAAAGAGGCCCGTCCCAAATGGGCTGGTTTCAAAAGTATGGCGGATTACGGGGCTGGACCTGTATTGCTTGACCATGGGAAAAATCGCGAAATTAAAACCGCAGCTAGACGGCTTATCAAAAATCGAAAATTGCCGGTATGGATGGGGGTCTCCGAATCAGCCCCGTAATCCGACATAGTTTTGAAATGGCACTAAAGTAGACACAAGCTAAATACCGATCCCAAGGCAAGTTGCGGTGGAATAGTTCCTGGATGCCGGGGTTTTGGCGGAAATCAGGAACTATTTCACCGCAATTGAGGAGGGGCGGGGTGGATGGCAGGGTAGCTAAAAGAGCTCCGTCCCAAATGAGCTGCTTAGGCTGGGTCGATGTCCATGCTGGCGATTAGGTCGATGTTGGTGTTGAGGAGGTTCTTCAACACGACGTCGCCCATGCGGATGGGGGCTTTGACGACCAGGCCGCGGATGAGGCTCATGGTTTGGGTGTGGAGTGCCAGCGGGATGGCTTCGGCCGTGCGCACGGGCAGCAGCGCCTCGTCGCCGCCGGATACGGCCACGGTAGTGGTGAGCACGCGCATGGGGAGCTCCTGGTGAGCGAACTTATCGCCGCGCGGGCAGCTGTTGCCGGTCACGGAGCGCACCTCTACCACGGCGTCGTCTGCGTCGCGCTCCACCTCCACGGTCAAGAGGCATTCGGATGGGCAGGTGGTGCAGTTGAACTGCAATGTCTCGGTCGCATTCGTGCTCATGGCCTTACGCCTCCTCAATGGGATCGACGGACAGGACAATTTCGCTAACACCCAGGTCGAGTGCGCGCTGAATCTCCTTTGCCGGCAGCGGGAAGCTTTCCATGACGCTCGGTTTAAACGGGCGGACCTTACCTGCAAACAGTTCCTCGTCGCCTGCCAGAATGCGCACGCGGGCGGCGTCGACCGGTCGGCGCACGCGGAAGTTGAGTTTGGCGAGTGCCACAGCCGAAATGCGTCCCGGCAGCGCGTAGCCTGCGATGCCGGCGGGGGAGACCTTGAGCTGGCAATTCGCGCCCGCAGCGCCCGCATCGGCCCCAGCGCTGCCGCCCAGCGCGTACGCCGCCGCGGCCGCACCGGCGCGATCGGACTCGGTCGTCACGTTGTCGGCCAAATCGTGCACGTGCAGTACGTTGCCGCAGGCAAAGATGCCAGGCACGCCCGTTTGCAGGCTCTGGTCCACCACGGCGCCGCGCGTGCGCGGGTCAAGTTCAACGCCCGCGCCCACCGAAAGCTCGTTCTCGGGAATCAGACCCACCGAAAGCAGCAACGTGTCGCACGGAACAACGCGCTCGGTCCCCGGAATGGGTGCCAGGTGCTCGTCGACCTTACTAACCTCGACGGCCTCCACGCGGTCGCGTCCGATTACGCGTGTGACGGTAGTAGACAGGTGAAGCGGAATGCCAAAGTCGTCCAGGCAGTTCTTGACGTTGCGGCGCAGACCGTTGGCGTACGGCATGAGCTCGTACACGCCCTCGACCGAAATTCCCTCGAGCGTACAGCGGCGCGCCATGATCAGCCCGATGTCACCCGAGCCCAAAATGACGGCACGTGAGCCGGGCTTGAGGTTTTCGATATTGATGTATCGCTGCGCCAGGCCCGCCGTAAACACGCCGGCGGGACGGCTGCCGGGGATCTTGATCTCGCTGCGTGTGCGCTCGCGGCATCCCATAGCAAGGACGACCGCACGCCCGGTGAGCTGCAATATGCCGGTGGGGCGCATGAGCGTGACGGTGTGGACCGCGGTAGCTCCTGCGATCTCGTCCGTGCCCGGGTCGCCC
>USQE01000219.1 GCA_900556675.1 uncultured Collinsella sp. | reverse complement strand
TCGGCCACCTGGAGGGCACGAGCCTGCCGGTGGGCGGCACCTCGACGCATTGCGTGCTCACCGCGCACTCGGGCATGCGCAACCTGAGCATGTTCGACGACATCCACTCGCTGGAGCCCGGCGACCTGGTGCTGCTGCACACCATGAACAAGACGCTCGCCTACAAGATGGTGGACTCCGAGGTGGTGCTGCCCGAGGAGATGGAGTCGCTGACCATCGAGCCGGGCGCCGACAAGATGACGCTCGTCACCTGCACGCCCTACGGCGTGAACGACCATCGCCTGCTGGTGCATTGCGTGCGCACCAAGTACAGCAAGAAGGATGTCGACGAGCAAAAGTCGCTGGCCGGCCGCCACTGGGGCAAGCGCGAGTTTGCCGTGCTCATCGTGGTCGTGGCCATTGTGCTGTTGCTGCTGGACATCGTGATCCGCGCGGTCCGCAAGCGCCGCAAGGCCAAGGCCTCGGCATAAGACATTCTCCAGAACCACCACAAAGGGGACAGGCACCTTTGTGGTGGCCGGGACTTCCAGACCATCACAACATTCGATGAAAATCTCGATTTTGGCGAAAAACGTCGAATGTTGTGATGGTTTTCGTTGTGGGCGAGACGGTTTTCGCTATGGACGGTGCGGTTTCGCTGCAGAACCGCCAGCCCGTCGCCTGCCAGCTACCACCCTCGTTACGTTTTCGCTGCATTTGGGTAAAGCACCTGCTCCAAGCGGCGTTGCCTTGTATACTAGAGCGGTTTATCTGTTATGCGGAAGGGAGCGCCTATGGCACTCAGCGAGAAAGACGTGCGCGGCATCGCCGAGTACGCAAAGATCGCACTGACCGATGACGAGCTCACCCAGATGACGTCCTACATGAACGACGCCGTCCAGATGCTCGAGCCCGTCTTGCAATATGACTTGCCCAACGTGGAGCCCACGTTCCATCCCATCGGAAGCCTGTCCAACGTGATGGGCGATGACCTGCGCGAGCCCGAGCGCGATCTGCCGCTCGACGTCGCGCTCGAAAACGCCGGCAGCGTGCGCGACCGCTACTTCCGCGTGCCGTCCATTTTGGGAGAGGGGGAGAGCGAGTAATGGCGCTAAGCTTCGATTCCCTTACCGCTGCCCAGATTGCCGCGGGCGTTGCCGCCGGCGACCTTACCGCTACCGAGGTGGCCCAGGCCTCTCTTGCCGCCATCGAGGCGCGCGAGGGCGGGGTCCAGGCATTCCTGCAGGTGGCGCCCGAGCTTGCGCTCGAGGCCGCTGCGCGCGTGGATGCCGACCGCGCCGCAGGCAAGCCGCTGCCCCCGCTCGCGGGCGTGCCGCTGGCCATTAAGGACAACATGAACCTCGTGGGCACGCGCACCACCTGCGCTTCCCGCATGCTCGAGAACTACCAGAGCGTCTACACCGCCACCTGCGTCCAGCGCATGCTCGATGCCGGCTGCCTGCCCATGGGCAAGGCCAACATGGACGAGTTTGCCTTTGGTAGCTCTACCGAGAGCTCGGCCTTCCACCGCACCAACAACCCCTGGGATACCGAGCGCGTGCCTGGCGGCTCCTCGGGCGGCTCTGCTGCCGCCGTCGCCGCGGGCGAGGTCGCTCTCTCGCTGGGTTCGGACACCGGCGGCTCCATCCGTCAGCCGGCGTCGCTGTGCGGCGTGGTGGGCTTTAAGCCCACGTATGGCGCCGTGAGCCGTTACGGCGTGGTTGCCTTTGGCTCGTCGCTCGACCAGGTGGGCCCCTTTGGCCGCACGGTCGAGGACGTCGCGCTGGCTATGAACGCGCTCACCGGTGCGGGCCACGATCCGTACGACTGCACCAGCCAGGATTGCGCCGTCGACTTTACCGAGCATCTCAACGACAGCATAGAGGGCAAGCGCGTGGGCATCATCCCCGCGTTTATGGAGGCCGAGGGCCTGACGCCCGAGGTCAAGGCCGCTGTTCAGCGCGCCGCCCAGGAGCTGCAGAACCAGGGTGCCGAGCTGGTCGAGGTCGACCTGCCGCACCTGGACGCCGCCATCGCCGCCTACTACGTCATCGGCCCGGCCGAGGCGTTCTCCAACCTGGCCCGCTTCGACGGCATTCGCTACGGCTATCAGGAGGAGGGCTGCGCCAACCTGTCCGACCAGAGCTCGCTTTCGCGCGCCCACGGCTTTGGCGCCGAGGCCAAGCGCCGTCAGATGCTCGGCGCCTACCTGCTGAGCTCGGGCGTGTACGACAAGTACTACTACGCCGCGCAAAAGGCCCGCACGCTCATCACGCAGGACTACGACGCCGCGTATGCCAAGGTGGACACCATCCTCATGCCCGCTTCGCCGCGCACGGCCTTTAAGTTTGGCGAGATCAGCGACCCCACGCAGATGTACCTCTCCGACCTGTACACCATTTCGCTCAACATTTGCGGCAACGGCGGTATCTCGGTGCCGCTGGGCCTGGGCGAGGATACTCAGCTGCCCGTTTCTGCCCAGCTGGTTGGTCCGGCCTTCAAGGACCGTCAGCTGCTCACGTTCGCCCGCGCCCTGGAGCGCGGCTTTGCCGATGCCGCCACGGGTGCGCCCGCGCTTTCCGTCGCGCCCGATTTTGCCGGGAAGGGAGGCGAGCTGTAATGAAGGAGCTTTCCGAGGTCCTGCAGGATTGGGAGGCCGTGATCGGCCTGGAGATTCATACTGAGCTCACCGCACTCGATACCAAGATGTTCTGCAACTGCAAGCTCAGCCACGATGACGAGCCCAACGCCAACGTGTGCCCGGTGTGCCTGGGCCTGCCCGGCGCCCTGCCGGTGCCCAACAAGCGCGCCATCGAGAGCATCGTCAAGGCCGGTCTCGCCACCAACTGCGAGATTCAGCGTCACTCGATGTTCTACCGCAAGCACTACTTCTATCCCGATATGGCCAAGAACTTCCAGACCACGCAGGGTCCGGTCGCCTTTGCCATGTACGGTCACCTGGACCTGGACGTGACCGGTCGCGGTGCGGCCGAGCGCCCC
>USQE01000218.1 GCA_900556675.1 uncultured Collinsella sp. | reverse complement strand
TAACGTGCCCTGCTCATGGAGAGCGATTGTTACGGGGGTGTTTCGCATTTATGCGGAATGCCCCCGTTTGTGTATGCCGTCCACCGAGAAATACGACCATTTAGGGCAAAAACCTTTGCAATGCAGAAAATACTTTTGTGTGGTAAAGCGCAATCAGTGTCGAAAGTATTTCTCAAGCGCCTATAATGAATACCGCATGTTACGTGCATAGAAGGAGGAATGGGAGGAAACGTGGCTGAGAACCTAAGCAACCAGTCTGTACCCGAAGCCGCGGCGCGCGTCGCTGCCGTGGTCAACCGCCTCGTTAACCGAATCGGCTCGAATGCCGAGTCCAGGGAGCGTCTCGCCGAGATCGAGATCCCCGAGGAGCTGCGCGACAATCTGGCGCTGTTCTTGCGCCTGGAGCGCCGTGTGCTTAGCGAGTATGATCCCGAGATCGCGGACCTGTTCGACAAGATTTTGACAGCCGAGATTGTGGTCAATGCCGGCAACCCCGGTACCTGCGCTGCCGACGAAGCCGTCGACGAGCAGGGTGTGCCCACCGCCGACGAGCCCACTGCCGTGGCATTTCGTGAGGTCGTCGATTTGATCGACAGCCTGCCGCTCGATAAGCAGCAGGTCATCGTTCGCGCCTTTACGAGCTTTTTCCATCTGGCAAACCTGTCGGAGGAGAACTACCGTGTGGCGCAGCTGCGCGAGCGCGAGGCCGGTGCGTCGACCGATACCGAGGTCGATCCTGCCAACGAGCTTACCGTTGCCTATCACCAGCTGGTGAATGAGCTGGGTGTCGAGGGTGCCAACGAGCTGCTCGACAAGCTCGAGTTCCACCCTGTCTTTACCGCACATCCCACCGAGGCCCGTCGTAAGGCCGTCGAGGGCAAGATCCGCCGTATCTCCAACCTGCTGGAGGAGCGTCCGCGTCTGGGCGGCTCCGACCTGGTGGAGAACGAGCGCCATATGCTGCAGGAGATCGACGCCCTGGTGCGTACGAGTCCCATCGCGCTCAAGAAGCCCACGCCGGTCGAGGAAGCCGATACCATCATCGACATCTTCGATAACACGCTGTTCGACGTTATCCCCGTTATCTATCGTCGTTTTGACGATTGGGTGCTGGGCGACAAGGCCGGTACTGTGCCGCCGCTGTGCCCGGCGTTCTTCCATCCCGGCAGCTGGATCGGTTCCGACCGCGACGGTAACCCCAACGTCACCGCCAAGGTGAGCCGTGAGGTCGCCGCCAAGTACTTTACGCACATGGTGCTCAAGCTCGAGGACAAGTGCCGCCACATCGGCCGCAACCTCACGCTCGAGGCTACCTACAGCAAGCCGTCGGCCGAGCTCATTAACCTGTGGAACCATCAGGTCGAGATGAGCCCTCGTTACACGGCCCGCGCCGAGCTGATCTCCGAGCACGAGCCGCATCGCGCCGTCATGCTCGTCATGGCCGACCGCCTGAACGCCACCGTCCGTCGTATCACCGACACCATGTACCACAGCGCCGACGAGTTCCTGGATGACCTGCGCGTCGTCCAGCGTTCGCTGGCCGCCTGCGGTGCCGTCCGTGCTGCCTACGGCCCGGTCCAAACCATCATCTGGCAGGTCGAGTCCTTCGGCTTCCATATGGTCGAGATGGAGTTCCGTCAGCACTCCGTGGTGCATGCCCGCGCCCTTAAGGATATCCACGAGAACGGTATCCATGGCGACCTGCAGCCCATGACGCGTGAGGTCATCGATACCTTCCGCGCTATCGGCTCCATCCAAAAGCGCTACGGCAAGAAGATGGCGCACCGCTACATCATCTCGTTTACCAAGAGCGCTCAGCATGTGGCCGACGTCTTTGAGCTGGCGCACCTGTCCTTTGCACACGAGGAGGATGTCCCCGAGCTCGACGTGATCCCGTTGTTCGAGCAGCTCGAGGACCTCGAGGGCTGCGTCGACGTGCTCGATCAGATGCTTACGCTGCCCGTGGTGCAAAAGCGCCTTGCCCAGACCAACCGCCGCATGGAGGTCATGCTGGGCTATTCCGACTCTTCCAAGGATGCCGGTCCTACCACGGCCATGCTCGCGCTGCACTCCGCGCAGGAGCGCATCGCCAAGTGGGCAGAGAAGAACGATATCGACCTGGTGCTCATGCACGGTCGCGGCGGTGCCGTGGGCCGTGGCGGCGGCCCGGCCAACAAGGCCGTGCTGGCGCAGCCCAAGGGTTCGGTCAACTGCTTCTTTAAGCTTACCGAGCAGGGCGAAGTCATCTTTGCCCGTTACGGCAACCGCACGCTGGCTCAGCGCCATGTTGAGTCCGTTGCCGCCGCAACGCTTTTGCAGTCGGCCCCGAGTGTCGAGAAGACCAACACCGAGACCACGCAGAAGTTCTGGGATATGGCCGAGAAGCTCAACACTGCAAGCCACGAACGCTATCTGGACCTGCTGAACACCGAGGACTTTACACCGTGGTTCTCGACCGTGACGCCGCTGACCGAGGTCGGTCTGCTGCCGATCGGCTCGCGTCCCGCCAAGCGCGGTCTGGGCGCCAAGTCGCTCGATGACCTGCGTACCATCCCGTGGATCTTCAGCTGGAGCCAGGCGCGCATTAACCTGGCCGCTTGGTACGGCCTGGGCACCGCCTGCGAGCAGCTTGGCGATCTTGACCAGCTCAAGGCTGCCTACCAGGAGTGGCCGTTCTTCCGCACCTTTATCGACAACATCGAGATGTCGATCGCCAAGACCGACCAGCGCATCGCCAAGATGTATCTGCACCTGGGCGATCGCCAGGATCTGTCCGAGAAGGTCTTTACCGAGATGCAGCTCACTCGTAAGTGGGTCCTTGCCATCGTCGGTGACGAGTGGCCGTTGCAGCGCCGTCGCGTGCTCGGCTGTGCTGTTCGCGTGCGTAACCCCTACGTCGACGCCCTGTCCATCGCCCAGGTCCGCGCCCTTCGCGAGGTGCGTATGAACCAGGACGAGATGGCCGAGGAGAAGAAGGCCGAGTACATGAGCCTGATTCTTTCGA
>USQE01000217.1 GCA_900556675.1 uncultured Collinsella sp. | reverse complement strand
CGGCAAAGACGAAGGTCGCCTGCACCAGGAAGGGTGCCATAACGTTGGGCACGATATGCAGCCACACGATGCGCGCGGTCGAGGCACCCTGCACGCGCAGGGCTTCTACAAAGGGCTCCTCCTTGACCACCATCGCGCGCGAGCGCACGATGCGCGCCATGCTGGGCGTATAGACGATGGAGAGCGCGATGATAACGTTCCACACGCTCGCCCCCATCATCGCCATGAGCGCGATGGCCAAAAGCACGCCCGGAATGGACATAAGGCCGTCGCAAATGCGCATGAGAATATGATCGAGCCTCTCGTTGTAGCACGCATAGGCGCCGATCACCAAGCCGAGCGCACTCGTCGCGAGCGTGACGGCAATGCCAACGCCAAGTGACACGCGCGCGCCCGCGATGACGCGGGCAAGCAGGTCACGGCCAAAGTCATCGCAGCCAAAGGGATGCGCGGGCGAAGGTGCCGAAAGTCGCAACGTCATCTCCTGCGCATTGGGATTAACCGTCCACACCAGCGGACCGACGAGCGCGATCAGCGCAATCGCCAGGAATATGCAGCCGCCGACCACAAACCCCTTGTTGGCAAGAGCCTTCTTAACGTTTGCCATCATGCATCGCCCCATTTGCGAGCGCGCGGGTCAAAAGCGCCGTAGGCAAGGTCGACGGCCAGATTGATCACCGAATTCAACAAGGCGATGACCAGCAGCACGCCCTGAATCACCGGATAGTCGCGACGCTCGATAGAGCTCGTGACTAGCTGGCCCAAACCGGGGATGTTAAAAATGGCCTCAGTCACCACGGCACCCGTAATCAGGGCGCCAAAAGAATAGCCGACCGAGGTGAGAATCGGCAGCGCTGCGTTGCGCAGGGCATGGGCCAGCACAACGCGAACCTCGGAGACGCCCTTGGCACGCGCCGTCTTGACGCAGTCGAGCTGCATGGCCTCGATCACGCTCGAACGGGTCATGCGCATGAGCAGGGCCGCCTGCACGCATCCAAGCGATATGGCCGGCAACGCAAGATAGCGTAAATGGCTGAACCAGCCCTTCGATAGCGGCGCATAGCCGGCCACCGGGAACACACGCAACGTGACGGCAAACAGCCACATAAGCATGAGCGCCATCAAAAAGCCGGGTATCGCCACGCCCAAAAGAGCAACGACTCGCAAGACAGCGTCGGTGCGAGACCCATGTTTGAGGGCAGCGACGACGCCGCAGGGCAGTGCAATCAACAGCGCGATGAGCTGTGCCAGAAGCGCGAGCGATAGCGTGGGGCCAAAGTGCTCGGCGATCGCCTGCGTGACGGGCTGGCGCATAAAATACGAATCGCCCAGGTCGCCGGTAAGCACGCCGCCCATCCACTCAACGTAGCGCTGCGGCAGCGGCTCGTTGAGTCCCAAGCTATCGTTGACGCGCTCGATCTGGTCGGCCGAAGCCTCCATGCCGAGCATCGAAGAGGCCGGGTCACCCGGTGTGAGATAGATAATCAAAAACACGACGACCGAGATGATGAGCATCACCGGAACCATCGCGCCTATACGTTTGAGCGTGTACTTCAACATGCGAGGCGTCTATTTCCCCTCTGAACGTGGACAGGGCGTGGCGGCCACAGGGGACCAGGCCCCTCCAGCCGCCACGCCATCTATTGCATTACTCCGGACGCTTGGCGTTCCAGATGATGGCGCCGTCGAGCACCTCGAAGTCCTCGACGTCTGCCTGGGTGCCCGTGATGGAAGCGTAGTGGCAAAGCGGCTCGATGACGGCGATCTCGTAGAGGCGCTCCTGAGCCTCGGCCCACTTCTTGGCCGCGGCGTCGGTGTCCTTGGCGGTGCGGGTCTCGGCCACGAGCTTGAGCGCCTTCTCGTCGGACAGGCCATAGAAGGCCTTGGAGACCGAGAGGGACTGGGCCGGGATGGGCTTGTAGTTGGTGGAGGCCACAAAGAGGTCCCACTGCTCGGGCTTGCCGGAGCGGATGTCCATGAAGGTCGCGAACTCGTAGCTGTCGACCTCGGCGGTGAAGCCGGCCTTCTCGAGCTGCTCCTGCAGCGCGACGGTGGCGTTGTACATATCCTTGTATATCGGGGGTGGTCAGCAGCTTGACCGTCTCACCGGCATAGGAGGTCTTGGCCAGAGCCTTCTTGGCGGCCTTGGCGTCGGCCTGGTTAAAGTACTTCTTGCCCGCGTCGGTCGCCCACTGAGCGTTCTCGGGGTTGCCAAGGTTGGGATCGATGTTGAAGAGCTCCTTCTCGCCATAGGCGGCAAGAGCGGCCGCCTCGCAGTCGATAGCCATGAGGGCGCACTTGCGGATCTCCTCGTCGGCGAAAATGCCCTCGTTCATGTTGAGGAAGGCGGTCAGAACGCCGGCGTTATGGGTGTAGAGCTTGACGTCGTCGTTGCCGTCGAAGTCGTGGTAGTTCTCAGTGGGGATCTCGCCAGCGATATCGTACTCGCCGGTCTCAAACCCGCTCACGCGCGTGGAGGCCTCGGTCACGAACTGATAGTAGATGTCCTTGGTGGGCGCGGAGACCTTGCCGGTGTAGCCCGAAGCCTTGCCGTGGGCGGCGACATAATCCTCGTTGCGGGTGAGATGGATGTACTGGTCCTGCTTCCACTCCACCAACTTGTAGGCACCGGTACCCACGTACTCGGTCACGCCGGTATCGCCCGCGGCCTCGATGACCTCGGAGGGGAAGATACCCGGATACTGGGAGTGGTTGCCCAGGATGATCAGAAAGTCGATGGCGGGCTCGGGCAGCGTGCAGGTGACCTCGTGGTCGCCCGAGACGGCGAAGGTGGCGCCGGGCAGCAGGCTCGCGGCGCGGTCGTTGACGGTGAGCCAGCGGTTCATCGAGGCCACGACGTCCTCGGAGCCAAACTCCTTGCCGTTGTGGAAGGTGACGCCCTCGCGCAGCTTGATGGTGTAGGTCAGGCCGTCGTCGGAGACCTCATAGCCCTTGGCCAGCACGGGCTGGGGCTCGCAGTCGCTATCGAGGCCAAAGAGCGGCTCGACGACGTTGCAG
>USQE01000216.1 GCA_900556675.1 uncultured Collinsella sp. | reverse complement strand
ACGACCGCAGCAAGCGAGCGGGACACACCAACGCCGTAGCAGCCCATGATGAGCGGCTTCTCCTTGCCATCCTCGTCCATAAAGGTGGCGCCCATGGCCTCGGAATACTTAGTGCCCAGCTGGAAGACCTGAGAGACCTCGATACCGCGGGCAGCGGAGAGCGGCTTACCGCAGTGCGGGCAGGGATCGCCGGCAACGACGGTCACCAGGTCGGCCCACTCGTCGACGGTAAAGTCGCGCTCGGGGCAGGCGCCGGTAAAGTGATAATCGACCTCGTTGGCACCGCAGGCCCACTGCTTGGACTCACGCAGGCTCTCATCGCAGACCAGGCGAATACCCTCGGGTAGGTTAACCGGTCCGATAAAGCCCTTATGCAGACCGTAGGTCTGGAGCTCCTCATCGGTCATCATGCGATAGCCCTTGCCAAAGACGTGCTCAGCCTTGCAGTCGTTGAGCTCGTGATCGCCCGGAACGATAGCCACAACCGGCTTACCCTCGGCGTCAATGAGAGCCAGGGACTTGCGCGTGCCGTTCTCGGGGAACCCAAAGAACTTGGCAACAGCCTCGATGGTGCCCATGCCCGGAGTCTTGACCTTGGTGAGTGTGCCGTCGCCGGGGCCCTCGGTCACAACGACCTTGGTGCTTGCAGCCTCGTCATCGGCAGCAAAGCCGCAATCGTCGCAGTAGACCAGCGAAGCCTCGCCGGCGTCGGCCAGCGCCATGTACTCGACGGAGGTATCGCCGCCGATCTCACCGGAGTCGGCGACAACGGGCAGGGCCTTGATGTAGCAGCGCTCGCAGATGTTGGCGTAGGCCTGCTTCATCTTGTCGTACTCCTCCTGCAGGCTCTCCTGCGTGGCAGAGAAACTGTAGGCGTCCTTCATGATGAACTCGCGACCGCGCATCAGGCCAAAGCGGGGACGGAACTCGTCGCGAAATTTATCCTGGATGTGATAGAGATTCACCGGCAGCTGCTTGTAGGAACGCAGCTCGTTGCGCACCAGGGCAGTCACGGTCTCCTCGTGCGTGGGACCGAGCACGAACTCGCGTCCGTGGCGGTCATCAAAGCGCACGAGCTCCTTGCCATAGGCATCGATACGGCCGGACTCACGCCACAGCTCGGCATCGACCATGATGGGCATCATGAGCTCCTGGGCGCCGGCAGCGTCCATCTCGTCGCGCACGATGTTCTCGATCTTGCGAATCGAGCGCCAAGCAAGCGGCAGATAGGAATAGAGACCGGCGGCCTCCTTGCGAATCATGCCGGCACGAAGCAGCAGGCGATGGCTCGCAAGCTCGGCGTCGGCCGGATCCTCTTTGAGCGTCGGAGCATACAGCTTAGACATATACATTGCTCGAGTCATTTATTTCTCCTCAATAAGCTTGTCGACCTCGGCCATAAGCGCGTCGACAATTTGGTCCTCAGCTACTTTACCAATGATCTGGCCGTGCGAAAAGAGCAGGCCCTGACCTCGTCCGCAGGCAACGCCCAAGTCGGCGTCAGAAGCCTCGCCTGGGCCATTGACCGCACAGCCCATCACGGCAATCGAAAGCGGTGCGGAGTAGTTCTTAAGCCGCTCAGTGACCTCCTCGGCGATAGGAATGAGGTTGACCTGGCAGCGAGCGCACGTGGGGCACGATACGATCTCGGGGCCACGGCGGCGAAGACCCAGCGACTGCAGGATACCCCAGGCGACCGGCGGCTCCTCGACCGGATCGGCCGTGAGCGAGACGCGCATGGTGTCGCCAATGCCCTCGGAAAGCAAAATTCCCAGGCCCACAGAGCTCTTAATGGTGCCCTGGAGCTTGGTTCCGGCCTCAGTCACGCCCAAATGAAGCGGAACATGGGGGATTTCGCGCGACAGGGCACGATAGGTGTCAAGCGTCGTGGACACGCTATGAGCCTTGGCGGAAAGCACGATATTGGTAAAGCCGCGATCCTCAAAATGTTTGACGAAACGCTCGCTCGACATCACAAGCTTTTCGGGCTGCGTAAGGTCATCGCGCTCGGCGATATCCTGCTCAAGCGAGCCGGCGTTCACGCCAATGCGAATCGCGCACCCAGCGGCGCCCGCGGCATCGATCACGGCATCGACCTTGGCCCAATCGCCAATGTTGCCGGGATTGATGCGGAGCTTGGCGGCACCGGCCTCCACGGCGCCAATGGCGAGCTTATGGTTAAAGTGGATATCGGCAACGATCGGCACCGGAGACTCCGCACAAATCGTGCGAAAGCCCTTAAGCGCGGCCTCGGTAGGCACACTCACGCGCACAACATCACAACCCGCCTGGGCAAGCGCACGCACTTGCGCAAGCGTTGCCTGGGCGTCGGCGGTATCGGTACAGGTCATGGACTGAACCACCACCGGAGCGCCGCCGCCTATCTGCACGTCGCCCACAAATACGGGGCGCGTCATCTCGCGCGGCAAAGGATGGGACAAAGACAATCCAAACACTCCCCTACAAAATAAATCGAAGGACGTCGGAACGAAGCATATAGACAAACAGCAGCGCAAAGAGCGCGATGCCGACATAGCTCACGATCGTCTGCACCTTCAGCGGCAACTCGCGACCGGCGACCTTTTGGATGATCTCGATAACCAGCTTTCCCCCGTCGAGCGGCGGAATAGGCAGCAGGTTCATAAAGCCCAGCGAAAACGAGATGAGCGCGGCAAACGTCAAGAACGTCGCAGGGCCGGCTGCCGCCGCCTGAGAAGACATGACACTGATGCCCACAATCGAGCTGGACTGATCGAGTATCTCCATCGTATGCTGCGGCTGCAGCAGGCGCATCACGCCCTCAGCTGTCTGCTGAACATAGGAGAACGACAGGCGCGCCGACGTAATGGGGTCCAAATGGACCACCTGCGTAGAGGCATAAACGCCCAAACGCTCGCCCTCCTTGAGCGCGACCGAGGTCGAAAGATTCTTACCGTCGTGCTGATACTCAATGGCGATATCGTTCTGACCGGCAGCCTTGCCGATGGCATCATACACATCCATCCAGCTGGAGCAGGACAC
>USQE01000215.1 GCA_900556675.1 uncultured Collinsella sp. | reverse complement strand
AAAAACGCCGGCGCCGCGGGCGTGACTGTGATCATCGTGCGCGACGACCTCATCGCGGATGGCCCCGCCTTTGCGCAGACGCCGCAGTACATGGACCTTAAGACCCAGGCCGCCAAGGGCTCCATGCTCAACACGCCCAACACCTTTGGCATCTACGTGTGCGGCAAGGTGTTCCATTGGGTTGAGCAAACCGGTGGACTTGCCGCCATGGCCGAGCGCAACTGGGCCAAGGCCAACCTGCTCTATGACCTGCTCGAGCACAGCGAGCTGTTCCATGGCACCACGCAGGCCGACAGCCGCTCCATCGCCAACGTTACCTTCCGCACCGGCGACACCGAACTCGATGCGGCCTTTGTCGCAGGCGCGGCCGAGCACCAGATTCAAAACGTCAGGGGCCATCGCCTGGTGGGCGGCATGCGCGCCAGCGTCTACAACGCCGTAACCATGGAAGACGTGCAGGCCCTGGCCTCGTACATGAAGGACTTCGAAGCACAGCATAGTTTGAGCCCGCGATCTAACTAGCCCGCAACGCGCGGGCCGACCAGCCACCTCAGACCACCCTGTTTAGATCAAAACCTGCTAAGGAGTTTTTCCATGCGTAAGATTAAGACCATCGACGACATCACCAAGGACGGTAAGGTCGAGTTTGGCGAGGGCTACGAGTTTGTGAGCACCGCCGAGAAGGCCGACGCCATCCTGATGCGCTCGACCGACCTGCACGGCTACGAGCTGCCCGAGGGCATCCGCGCCATCGCCCGCTGCGGCGCCGGCGTCAACAACATCCCCGTCGAGGAGTACGCCAAGAAGGGCGTCGTCGTCTTTAACTCCCCCGGCGCCAACAGCAACGCCGTCAAGGAGCTCGTCCTGGGCATGCTGGTGCTCTCGAGCCGTGGCGTGGTGCAGTCGATGAACTGGGTGCGCGACAACGCCGACGACCCCGAGATTCAGGTCGACGCCGAAAAGGCCAAGAAGGCCTTTGTGGGCCGCGAGCTCAAGGGCAAGCGCATCGGCGTCATCGGTCTGGGCAACGTGGGCTCCAAGGTCGCCAACGCCTGTGTCGACCTGGGCATGGACGTCTACGGCTACGATCCGTTCATTTCCGTCGAGCACGCGTGGGTGCTGAGCCGCGAGGTGCAGCGCGTGGGCACGCTCGAGGATCTGTGCCGCGGCTGCGACTACCTCACCGTGCACGTACCCAGCAAGGCCGACACCATCGGCATGATCAGTACCGAGCAAATCAACCTGCTGGCACCCGACGCCGTGCTCATCAACTACGCGCGCGAGACCATCATTGACGAGGACGCCGTCGACGCCGCCCTGCGCGAGGGCAAGCTTAGCTGGTTTAGCTGCGACTTTGCCACGCCCAAGACCGTCAAGATGCCCAATACGTTTATCACCACGCACTCGGGCGCCGGCACCGGCGAGGCCGAGGCCAACTGCGCCGACATGGCGATCAGCGAGCTCAAGGATTACCTGGAAAACGGCAATATCGCGCACAGCGTCAACTACCCCGCCTGCAGCATGGGCAAGGCGCGCGCCGCGAGCCGCATCGCCTGCCTGCACGCCAACGTGCCCAACATGATCGGCCAGATCACGGCCATTCTCGCCAAGGACAACGCCAACGTGCAGCGTATGACCAACGAGTCCGCTGGCGAGAACGCCTACACCATGTTCGACACCGACGAGCACCTGAACAGCAGCACCATCGAGGCGCTCAAGCAGATTCCGTCGATGTATCGCGTGCGCGTGATCAAGTAGCGTCGGCGCCAAGCCTGCCAGACAGACCACGAAGTCCATTCGCCCCCCGTTTTCATGGAACGGGGGGCGAATTGTGTGCTCCCGCCGGCTTGAAAAGAGCTACCCAGAACAAGTTGTTTCGGATAATCGACAGTTATGCCCTAGTCGCTAAGCACAACTGCTTTTACAAACAGCTTTATCAGGGGTTTTAGTAGGTAAAAATCGATCTCTATATGCCAAATTAAAGTTGACTGTCCATTTTCCGAAATAACTTGTTCTGGGTAGCACTTTTCAAGCCAATTCCAAGGAGCAATTGAAGGCTATTCGCAACTAAAACCTTAGCTTCCGCTACCGTTTTCCACCCGCGCGGCTACATTCCCGCCCAATCGATAAAAATCTCCTCACGAAGCCGCCGTTCGAGCTCCTGCTGCCGCGGCGTCTTGTCTTTCAGCGGCATATCGAGATAGGACATGATAAGCTCCATCACCACGCGGAAGGCATCGGAGTCAACCAGCTGACCATAGGTCATCAGAACGACGGGATATCCCATCGTCTGAAGGGCCGTCGTTCGATCGGAGTCCGAGATCTTGGATTCTATGGATCCGTGAATGGCTTTACCTTGACATTCAACCAGGCACTCCCGGCTGCCATCCTTATTTGACAGCAAGATATCGGCGTAGCGCCTATCAAGCCCCGAAATCAGGCGGGCGCTGCGCGTCATGCGAATCTCAACATTATTGGTAAGGCGCAGCCCTTCGCCGCCGCGCAGCCTCGAAAGGCCAAACAGCATCGAAGCTTGGACCTCAAGCGGCGATGCCACAACCCCCGTAATGCATTTCGCGGCACGTGTGAATGATTTAGCACCGCGGAGTCCCTGGATCTTATTGGCGAACTCCGTAAGGTCAGAGAGCTCGATCAAGGGAGGTCGTTTCCACAAGTCCGTTGGATTCCCCGAGGCATCCTTTACGTTTTCCCAGCCCAACCGTGCATCACCCCACCGGCCCCCATATGCCTGCTTAAGCGCCAACTTTACTTGAGGCGCAATCTTGCACACGGCAAAGGTACCGCACATCTCATACATGCACATGATCAGACGCTCGTTTGAGACCGAGGAAGCCAGGGTCAGCAGCGTGAAGAGCGGGGACGCGACATCAAGGCCAAACTCCGTCTGCCGCACGGAGCCAAACGGCCTCCCCCCGTTCCAAACATGTCTTACAATGCGACCGCCTTTACGTCCGCAGCCGCCCTGCGCCAACACGTGTAACGGGGTGCCCAGGAAATGCTTGACAAGCGGATGCTCACAAAG
>USQE01000214.1 GCA_900556675.1 uncultured Collinsella sp. | reverse complement strand
TCGTGCAGCCCCACGTGCCCGCCGAGACCACCGGCTTCGCCTTCTCGCTCGAGCCAGTCTGCTCCGCCGTCTTCTCGTTCTTCCTGGTCGGCGAGGTCCTGAGCCCCATCGCCTTCTTTGGCGCCGCCCTCATCCTCACCGGCGTCATGGTGGCAACCGTCGAGCTTCCGCGCCTCCGCGCACATGGACAGGCTCGCATGGCAGGAGCGCCCGAGCACGTCTCGTAGACCCCGCTCTTCATACGGCCGCGGCATAAAGGCAACCGGTGCGCCTTTACAATAGATGCCAACAGAGCATCTGACGTAAAGGAGCCCCATGGACGCCGCGACCCGCGACCGCAACATAGCAACTTGGTTGGGCGATGCGCCACAGCCGGTACGTGACACTACGAACCAGCTGCTCGAGCGCATCGCCCTTTTGCGTGCCGAGCAAACCATCTACCCGGCACAAGACGACATCCTCAATGCCCTCGCCTACACGCCGGCCGACCAGGTCAAGGTTGTCATCTTGGGTCAAGATCCTTATCACGGACCCAACCAGGCCATGGGGCTGTCGTTTTCGGTCCCCACGACGCAAACCAAGTTGCCGCCGAGCCTGCGCAACATTTATAAGGAACTCAAAGCCGATCTGGGTTGCCCCATTCCCGCCACGGGAGACCTAACCCCATGGGCACAACAGGGCGTCCTGCTCCTCAACACCACGCTCACCGTGCGCGAGCATGCCGCGAACTCGCACGCCAAACTGGGCTGGAGCACGCTCACCGACTACGTTATCGAACGCTGTTGTCAGCTGCCTCAGCCGGTAGTCTTTTTGTCATGGGGCCGCTTTGCTCAGCAGATGGTCGAAGGTAAGCTCGCCGCGATCGGCGCGGGCAAGGCAACCGACAAGTTCTGCCTGGCCTCCACGCACCCCTCGCCGCTTTCGGCCAACCGCGCCACGGCAGAACTCCCTGCTTTTATGGGATCGCGTCCCTTCTCGGCAGCCAATCGGCTACTCGAACAACACGGCTCGACCCCCGTCAACTGGACTTGTCTCGGCTAACAATCGATACATCAAAAACGCGCCCGACGGCTTTCCATCGGGCGCGTTTCCTATTCGGGCCAAATAAATTGTGTGCGGCCGGCCTCGCCGCCATCGATCAACAGGCTCTGCCCGGTCATAAACCGGTTGGTCACACCCACAAAGTAGATCCACTCGGCGATCTCTTGGGCGGTGGCCCAGCGTTTAAGCGGCGTGAGCTCCATAATCTGGTTCCACAGGTGCTCGTCTTCCATCACGCAACGATTGAGCGGCGTGATAACGCCGCCCGGGTCCACACTGTTGGCGATGGCCTGCGGCGCCAGACGGTTTGCAAGGTTCTTGGTGTAGGCGATAACGCCGCCCTTGCTGGCGGCATAGGCGGGAAACTCCGATCCCGTATGCCCACTCGCCGACCCCACATTGACCACGGATTTGATAGCCGGCGCCGGCTTGGCGGCGAGCCCCTCCCCCACAAAGGCGTAGCGCTCGGTCACGTTGATGGTGCCGCACAGGTTGGCGGCGATGTCGTCGGCCGAATCCTGCGTACCGGCAACGTTCACGATTACCTGAGGCTCAAGGTCGCCCGGAAACGAGTCCGGCTCGCGGACATCAACGATCAGATGGCGGTAGCGCTCGTGCTTGATCGCCGCCGGCAGCAGATCAAAGCCCACGACCTCGTGGCCCTCGTCCAAAAAGCGCTGCACGCATGCGGCTCCGATACCGCCCGAAGCGCCCGTGATCAAAACCCGCATACTTGCTCCTTAGGCGGTTGCGTGGCGCTCAAGATACTCGGAGCCCACGTTCTCGCGCTCCCAGCCACGCACGACCTTGTAGCCCACGGGACTCAGGAAGACCTCGCACAGCAGCTCGGCGACGGCACCCGTCAGCGAGCACATAAGGACCTGCACCCAGGTCCAACCAAAGAACGTGTGGCTCACCACAATGGCAAAGACCAGGTTGTCGATAAACTGGCCAACACCCGTGGACACATAGGAACGGAAGGCAAAGCTCGCAAAGTTATTCTTTTTGAGCATACGGCCGAGCGACTGGTTGAGCGTGGAGTTAACCACGGCAGAAACGAGCATTGCCAGCGAAGAGCCCAGCACCACGTACCAGGTGCCGCCGATGGTGGCGTTAAGGGCGGTGTTGACCTCGATCATGCCCGTGTCGTAGTAGGCACCCCACATGCCGGGCGTGAGCGAGCATGCCCAAAAGCACAGGCTCACGGCCAGGTTGACCAGCAGTGCGAGGATAGAGATTTTGATAGATGCCTTGGCGCCAAAGCGCTTGCAGATCATGTCCTGGCACAAAAACGAGACCCAGCTCACCACAAAGCCGCAATCGAGTGCCAGATACGGCAGGCTGATAAGCTCTTTGTTGGCCAGCAGGTTCATCATGATGACGCTCACGAAAAACAGCGAAACCGTTGCCGCGGGAATGCTCCGCAACAGGACCTTGTAGTCCTCCATGACCTTCTTGATCATTATGTACTCCTTTGGTTTTAGGTTTAACGAGCAGGATATCGGACCCGAACTGCTCGGACGCCCCGGTCTTGAGACGCCGGTGGGTATGATAGCCGCTCACACGGCATCAGGCAAGCAAACGGCGCGGCAACCCCGCAGGGCCACCGCGCCGATACGTTAAAAGGCTACGTTGCCAAACTCCGACAGGATCAGGTCGGGGTTGTGGTCGGTTGCCCAATCCACGTTCCACGGGCTCGTGAACAGCAGCAGCTTGCCGCCGCGCATGTCCTCGACGCGCAGCGTGTCGCGCGTGAGCGAAAGGCCCGGGATATCAATAGTGTCGGGGTCGTTCTGAATCCAGCGGATGTCCGTATAGGGCAGCGGCTGGCGACGAACCTCAACACGGTACTCGGCCTTGAGGCGGCGCTCGAGTACCTCAAACTGCAGCACGCCGACCACGCCCACGATGACGCTCTCCATGCCGGCACCCAGCTCGCGGAAGATCTGGATGGCACCCTCTTGGGCAAGCTCCTCCATACCCTTGACGAACTGCTTGCGCTTGAGCGTGT
>USQE01000213.1 GCA_900556675.1 uncultured Collinsella sp. | reverse complement strand
CCGCGGCCAACGAGCTCGCGATGCCGCGCATGGCGCCCGCCGACCCTTCAAGGTCCGCCACCACACGCGGCACCAAGCCGCCAAACGCGCACTCCTCAAGGTAGGCAAGCTCGCTGGGACGCGAAGTCGTCACGACCAACTCGCCGGCAACTGGCGCCAGCCGACCCAGCACGCGCTCGATGAGCGGCTCGCCGCAAAACGCCATGCGCGCCTTATCGCAGCCCATGCGCGAGGACAGCCCGCCCGCCTGGACGACACAAGAAAGATCGGCCCGTCTTACGGTAGTCATACGGCAAAACACCTCCATCGGCACGTTCGAAACCCGACACACGAAGCCAAATACCGCCGCCGAAATAACGGCGCTACGAAAAGCTCGTACAAAAACAAAACAGCGCCTTTGCGGCACGCAGCAAGACCGCGAGCACAAAAGCGCTGGTAGCGTATGGCGGGAACGTATGTGAATCGAACACATCCAAGACGTTTTGCACGCCTCGCAACGGTTTTGAGGACCGCGGAGCCCACCGGAGCCCATCCGTTCCCAAGTGCGGCGGTATTTTACCAAACCGAGCAGCCAATCTAGCGCAGGGAGCGCAGGCCGCCAGAATCCTTGTCGAGCACCGTAAAGCGCACGGCATCTAGGTGCTCCAAGATGCTGATGGCGCGTTTGCGCGACACACCCAGGGCCTCGCGCAGCACGCTCGTGGTGGCTGCGCCGCCGGCTGCCTCAATGGCAGAGGCGACGAGCTCACGCGCATGGGCCTCGGCGGTAGCAGACAGGGCAACGTCGCGCTCGACCTTAACGATCGAGCGATTGAGCGAAAGCTCGCGCAGGGCACGCGTCATGGTGTCGCGACCGAGCTGCAGCTGTTCGCCCACCTCGGGAAGCGCCGGTGCATCCAGGCCAGCCTCGTCAAGCAGCGCGACGATACGTTCGCAGGCCTCGCGCACCACACGCGCCGCGGCAGCAGCGGAGTGCGGGTCGAATACCTCGGCACCCTCAGCGGCACACACGCCACGCGAGCAGCCCTCGGCAATCAGAGCAGAGGCAACGCCCTCATCAGCGGCAGGCCACGCAGCATGGGCAACGGCGCCGGGCGTAAAGCCCGTCTCCTTGGGCGCCGCCGCGTGCATGGCAGTCAGGGTCGCCGTCAGCACGTCCATGGCGGCATCGAGCACGGCAGCATTCGCATACAGCGTACCGTCCGAGCCCGCAAGCTCGCGCACAACACCTCGCGCCACCAACTCGTTCAGCGCGGCATCGGCCTCACCGGAAACAAGATCGAGCGCCGCGGCAACGTCGGCGACCGCGACTGGCAACGTCTGCAGCGCTAGCCACGCGTCCACACCAGCGACGGCATCGCCGGTCTCAAGCGCTGCAAGCAGCGTGCACTCCCCCGCCGAGAGCTCGCGCGAGCGACGGCAGCGCGAAAGCAGCACACGCCCGCCGCCAATAAGCATCACGGGCGAATACGACAACACCACGGCATGGTCTCCGGCGCGCAGCGGCAGCGGCTCCTCCAAGCGCACCTGCACGGTACGAGTCTCGCCCACCGCCATGGGGGCCTCGCCCTCCAAAAGCATGAAGCGGCCGACGACCTCGGCCGTACCGGCCATCACGTGCACGCGCGCGCCCGACTCGAGCACGCGCGGCTTAGCGCCCTCACGGCCCAGATAGGTGAACGCCATCATAAAGCGCAGCGTCTGGCCAAAGCGACCCTCCACGCCGAGCATCTCACCGCGATCGAGCGCAGCGACGCCATCGCCCACCAGGTTGAGCGCCACACGCTGACCGGGCAGCGCCTGCTGCGTGTCGCCATGCACTTGGATCCCACGTACGCGGCAGACCGTGTGCGACGGCAGCGCGACGAGCTCATCGCCCACCGCAACCGGCGCATCGTGCAGCGTTCCCGTCACGACGGTGCCGGCGCCCTTGATCGTAAAGCAGCGGTCGATGGGAAGACGCGGTGCGGCATCGCTCCGCTCGGCGCGCTCGCGACAGGTATCCCAGCAGGCATCCACGCACTCATCGAGCGCAGCCAACAGCGCGTCAATCCCCACGCCGGTCTTGGACGACACAAGCACGATCGGCGCACCCGCGAACACGGTGCCCGATAAAAAGTCATCGACATCGAGCTCGGCAAGCTCGGTCATCTCGGCGTCGGCCAGGTCGCACATCGTCAGCGCGACCACCATATGCGTAACGCCCAACAGCTCCAGCACATGCACGTGCTCGCGGGTCTGTGGCATTACGCCCTCGACGGCCGAAACCACCAGCACGGCCACGTCGATACCCGTGGCGCCCTGCACCATGGCGCGCAAGTAATGCGCGTGGCCCGGCACGTCGACCAGGCCGACGATCTTGCCGCTCGGCAGCGCCAGCTCGCCAAAGCCAAGCTCCACGGTCATACCGCGACGGCGCTCGACCTCCAGACGGTCGGGATTCTTGCCGGTCAGCGCCTCGATCAGTGCGGACTTACCGTGGTCAACGTGGCCCGCCGTGCCAACGATAACGGGGCACTCCACCAGCGTTTGAACCTCACTCATCGAGCAATCGCCTTCTTAACGCACGCGACGAGCGTCGTTGCCGCCGTCTCGATATCGCGGTCGCCCACGAGCGTACGCACGTCAAACAGGACGCGATCGTGCGAGGCGCGCGTGACGACCGGCGTGTCGAAATCTTGGACGAGCGAGCGCTTGAGCGCGTCAACGGAAAGACGCTCATCGACGAGGCGCACGGCAACGCACATGGTGGGCAGCTCGACGGTAGGCAGCGAGCCGCCGCCGGGAGTCGACGACTCCTCGACGATTTCCACCTGCACGGCGCGCGGGCAACCCGCCTTATCGAGGCCCGCCACCATCAGCTCGCGCAGCGCGCAGGGCACACGCTTCTGCCCGGCAAGCTCCGCGGCGAACTGCCGGCCGACCGCGACCGCGCGCTCGACGGTCTTGGTCACACCGCCCTCCTCCTGGATCACGAACTTCGCCACCGGCTTCCCCGTCGCCTTCACGGCGTCGTAGAGCTTGCGCAGGCTCTTGATGCGGAAATCAACGGAAAGCG
>USQE01000212.1 GCA_900556675.1 uncultured Collinsella sp. | reverse complement strand
GCTGTTTCAGCGCTCTCGTTCGTTTCACTCGAAATTGCCTGCAACGAAACGTTCTATCGCATTCCCGCCAACTCATTCGGGTTTTCCGTTGGGCTGCTCGCGACGGTTCTGCTCTCCCTTTATTTGCTGGGACAGCGTCATGGAGGCGTCATGGCCCTCGTGCCCGTCGTCTGTTGCACCCTTGGCATTGCCGAGCACTTCGTCATAACGTTTAAAGGCGAGGCCATCCTGCCGAGCGACATTTTGGCATTGGGCACCGCAATGGAAGTAAGTGAGGGATATGAGTTCACCTTCACTGCAGGAATCGTAACCTCACTCGCCCTGCTGGAGATTTCCCTGGGGCTTCTTTCGCTTATCCGACCGCGAAAGCTCCGTACGCCCGCCCATGTCTTCCCCGCAATCGCCGCTAACCTCTGCGCTTTTCTGCTAGTGACCGTTGTGGGGCTCTTGGGCTTTTCCAACATCGACTTGGAGCAGTCGCTGGATTTTGGATTTGACCGTTGGCAGCCCATCACCACGTATGCGTCTCAGGGTTTTATCACTTCGTTCACCGAAATGGTCAACGAGTTGCCCATTGAAAAGCCCGAAGACTATACGCCCGATGAGGCGCAGAGCATCGAGCAGGAGCTCGCCGCCGCCTACGACAGCACGTATGGCTCGAGCGAGCAGCGCGCGGCGGCCGTTGCCCAGTTCAATGAAATCAAGCCGACGATTGTTGCCGTCATGAACGAGAGTTTTAGCGACCTTTCGTGCTTCGAGCAGCTCCAGGCGGCCGGGTACACCGGTCCCGCATTCTACAACTCGCTTCCCGACACACTTGTTCGCGGCACCATGCTCGCTTCGGTCACCGGTGGCGGAACGGCGAACTCCGAATTCGAATTTTTGACCGGAGCGACAACGGCCTTTGTCGGATTAGGCAAAATCCCCTATCAGCTGTATCAGATGAATGGCGTCAACAGCCTGGCAAAGGACCTTAAAGAGCTTGGGTATACCACTACCGCTATGCACCCGCAAAACCCCGTCAACTACCATCGAGATAAAATCTATCAGCAGCTGGGTTTTGGAGACTTTCTTTCAATCGGCGATTTCGAAGGTGCGCCCTATTACCATGCCGGCGTATGCGACTACGCCACCTACGACAAGATACTCGACCTGCTCAAAACCGACGAAGCCCCGCAGTTCATCTTTGACGTCACGATGCAAAATCACGGCGGCTACGACTATGGCACCGTTCCCGCCGAAGAGCTGACAAACTATTGGGTCGAGGGAGCCAGCGAGGGCGCCAATAGCGCGCTCAATACCTATCTCACCTGCATCAATGCATCCGACCGGGACCTCGAGTACTTTATCAACGAGCTCCGCAATATCGGCAGACCGGTTGTTCTTGTCTTTTTTGGCGACCATCAGCCGAGCGCCGCAACGACTCTCAACGACGAGCTGTACCCTCAGGAAGATACGGCAAGCCACGCTTTCCGTATCTATCAGTCGACCTATTTCGTCTGGGCCAACTATGAAATCGCCGGCAATACCGAGCTCAACGTCTACGACACCGTCGGGGCAAACGAGATTGCAGCTATTACCCTTAATAAGATTGGCGCCCCGCTCACTGACTATCAAAAGGCCCTGCTTGCAACAAGGTCAGATGTGCCCACCATCAATGTCGCCGGCTATATTGGTGCCGACGGGCTGCGCTACGACTTGGAATCTGAAGACAGCCCATACGCCTCGACGATCGACAAGCTGCAGCGCATGCAATACCTCGAGTTCGCCAGCAAAGTTCAGTAAGCCCGCCCATTCGCTTGGACCCATCGTATTGCAAGCACGGGTTGATTTCCGATCTCAGCCGAACACATTAAGCAAATGGGCCGTTCCCGCAGTTAGCCGAACGCCCCCGCGGCCCCTCCCGGGGTCCGGGGGCGCCGTTTTCCCAGTTGAAGGAATGGTGGAGATGTGTTTCGATGGGTCCGGTGGCCATGCTCCGCCCGCCGCCCGTCACCTCTTCCCAGACTCAGCCGGACGGTCGGTCCGTCTATTCCGTTTTTCCTCTAGGCTAGGCCAGCGGGGCATCGCCCCTCTCTGCGCGCGCCCTCTCGATGAGCCCCGGCGTCAGGTCGAGATCGCCGAGCGGCACGTCCCCCACGCCGTAGGCGTCCAGCAGCGCCGCCGCGTCCTCCCCGAGCATCGCCCTGAAGGCGCGCGCGGGCGTCGCGAAGCCGAGTGCGCCGCGGGGCTCGGAGTTCACGTGCGACATGGCCAGCGCCAGGTCCGCCGGGGCGAGCCGGTCGAACCTGATCCCGGCGCCCTTGGGCAGCAGCTTCCTGATCTCGACGTGGTTGCGCTCGCAGGCGCCCTTCTGGTCGCTGCGCCCGGGGTCGCAGTAGAACAGCCTCGTCTCGCCCGGCCCCTCGCCGAGCAGCGCCGCGACCGCCGCCTCGTCGGAGAACTCGGCGCCGTTGTCGGTGAGGACGGCGCGGAACACGCGGCGCGTCCCGTCGGCGCCGAGGATGGCCCGGACGCCCTCCAGGGCGTCCGCGACGCACCCGGCGGTCTTCTCCTCCAGCGGCAGCGCGAGCTGGAGCCTGCTGGGGCGGTGCAGCAGCGTGAGCAGGCAGGCGGAGTCCTCCCGGGCCCCCTCGACGGTGTCCATCTCCCAGGCCGCGGCGCACGCGTCCTCCCCGAGGGCGAGGAACGCGGCATGCGACCTGCGGGCGGAGTGGCGGGGTCGCCGCCCGGCCCGCGGCGCGCTTCCTCGGCCTGTAGCCGACCTTGCGCCTGAGCTCCATGTTGGTCATGCCGTCGTAGCCCGCCGCGACCCAGCGGTAGATCGTCGAGGGCGACAGGTCCACCGGGCCGCCGTTGCGCGCCGCCATCTGCTCGGGCGACAGCCCCCGGCGCAGGCAGCCCCTTATCGCCTCCAGCCTGGCCGCCGCGGCGGGCTCGTCGGCGTCTATCCCGCGCCTGGACGAGACGAGGACCGAGTCGGCGCACAGCTGCGCGGCCCGGGCCTCGTAGAAGACGTGGGGGCGGCGCTTGCAGCCGATCGCGCGGTACCGGCCGCAGCCGTTGCAGCATCGCGGC
>USQE01000211.1 GCA_900556675.1 uncultured Collinsella sp. | reverse complement strand
CGGTCGTGACATGACGCCCGTCATCATCGATGCTTGGCGCGCGGGCTCTCGCTTTGACGCCTGGGTAGAGCATTTCTCGCTCGATAACTGGAAGGAGGCCGCTGCCAAAAACGGCATCGACCTCAACGAGCTCGTGCACCTGCCCTACGAACTGGACTGGCGCCTGCCCTGGGAGCACGTGAGCCCCGGCTGCTCGCGCGGCTTTCTCGAGCGCGAGTACCGCCGCTCGCTGGAGGGTGTCACGACGCCCGACTGCACCCGCACGTCGTGCACCGGCTGTGGAATCTGCCCCACGCTCCATGCCAAGAACGTATTGGTGGGTGATCGTGCATGAGTGAGCGCTTGACCGACAACTCCACGCTCTTTAGGCTTCGCGTTCGCTATGGCAAGCGCGACCGTCTTAAGTACCTGGGCCATCTCGAAGTGATTCATACCATTGAGCGCATCGTGCGTCGCGCGGGGCTGCCCTACGCCGTGACGCAGGGTTTCTCCCCGCACATGCGCGTGGGCTTTTCGTCGGCGTTGCCGGTGGGAACGTCGTCGACCTGCGAGTGGTATGACCTGTTTATGACCGAGTTCGTCGCACTCGACGAGGCGTTTGAGCGCCTGGCGGCGGCATCTCCGGCCGATCTGGCCCCCATCGAGGCGGCATACATCGACGTGCGCACTCCGGCGCTGACGGCGCAGCTCACGCGTCTGTCCTATCGTATCGACCTGCATCTTGACCCTGAGGCACCGGCCTCCGCCGACGAGGTGCATCGTGCTATCGATACGCTGCGCGCGGGCCACGGCATCGACTACGCACGCGGTAAGAAGAGCAAGCGCCTAGATCTTGACCACACTCTGGTGGGCTACGAGCTTACGGCAGGGGAGCGCCCGGACCATCTGGTGCTCATGCTCGACACCCATGCCGATAACGAGGGCTCCATGCGTCCGGAAATTTTGCTTTCCGCAGCTGATGTTTTGTTGCAGGGCTTGACCCCGGGCGTCGATGCACCTATTGTTTCCACCGGTATGCAAGACCTCGTGACCATCTGCTCCTACGATGTCGAGCGTCAGAATCAAGCATGCGAGGACGACGAGGGCCGACTCGTCAGCCCCATACCTGTGCGAACTTGTGGATTTGCTCCACATACTCGTTGACGGGGGTATTATCGCCTGCTACTATATTCGGCTGTTGCACTAACTGATGCATGAAGGGCAAGTAAACATGTACGCAATCGTTAACACGGGCGGCAAGCAGTACAAGGTCGCCACCGACGATGTCATCACCGTCGAGAAGATCGAGGGCAATGAGGGCGATAAGATCACCCTGCCGGTTATCTTCCTCAACGATGGTAAGAAGATCGTCACCGATCCCGACAAGCTGGCCAAGGCCAAGGTTACCGCTCAGATCGTTGAGCAGTTCAAGGGCGAGAAGCAGCTGGTCTTCAAGTTCCACAAGCGTAAGCGCTATCGTCGTCTGAAGGGTCACCGTCAGCAGCTCACCAAGCTGAAGATCGTGAAGGTTCAGGCTACCTCCCGCGCCAAGAAGGCTGTCAAGGCAGAGGCTGAGGCTGTTGCCGAGGCTCCCGTCGCCGAGTAGATTACACTCGTAACGAAAGAGTAGGTATACACAATGGCACACAAAAAAGGACTCGGTTCCTCCCGTAATGGCCGTGACTCCCGCGGTCAGCGCCTTGGCACGAAGCGCTATGCCGGCCAGACGGTAACCACGGGCACGATTCTCGTCCGTCAGCACGGCACGCACATCCACCCGGGTGAGAACGTTGGCCGTGGCAAGGACGACACGCTGTTCGCGCTGGTCGACGGTACCGTTGAGTTCCACAAGGGTATCAAGCACAGGGTCAGCGTACGCCCGCTCGCGAACGCGTAATTCACCCTTCATAGAGCACATATGTGGGAGGCACTTGAGTTTTAGGATTCAAGGGTCTCCCTCTTTTTTGTAGGAGGCGATTCTGTTGTCACAGTTCACCGATATCAGCCGAATTAACGTTTGCGGCGGCGACGGCGGAGCCGGATGCATGTCGTTTAGGCGCGAGGCATTTGTTCCCAAGGGCGGCCCCGATGGCGGCGACGGCGGTCGTGGCGGCAACGTCGTCATTCAGGCCGACGCTCAGCTGTCCTCGCTGATCGATTACCGCTTTAAGCATCACTTTCGTGCTGAGCGCGGAACGCATGGCCAGGGTGCCCGCCGCAACGGCAAAAGCGGTGAGGACCTGATTTTGAAAGTCCCCATGGGCACCGTAGTCCGCGAGCTCGATCCCGAGACGCAGACCCCGATGTTCGAGATTGCCGACCTGGTGCACGACGGCGAGCGCGTTGTCGTGGCGCCCGGTGGTGCTGGCGGTCTGGGTAACACTCATTTTGTGACGTCGGTGCGCCGCGCGCCCGCGTTTGCCCAGCTCGGCGAGCCGGCTGAGGAACACTGGATCGAGCTCGAGATGAAGCTTATGGCCGATGCCGCGCTCGTGGGCTTTCCCTCGGTGGGTAAGTCTTCGCTCATTGCACGCATGAGTGCCGCCCGCCCCAAGATCGCCGACTACCCGTTTACCACGCTCGTGCCCAATCTGGGCATGGTGCGTGCCGGCGAATATTCTTACGTCGTTGCCGACGTCCCCGGTCTCATCGAGGGCGCGAGCGAGGGTCGTGGCCTGGGCCATCAGTTCCTGCGCCACATTGAGCGCACGGCCCTGATCATGCATGTCGTTGACATGACGGGCGGGTTTGAGGATCGTGATCCGGTTGAGGACTATCGCATCATCAACCGTGAGCTCGAGCAGTATGGTGCCGAGCTTTCGGAGCGTCCGCAGATCGTTGTCGCCAACAAGTGCGATGCGCCGGGCACGGCCGACAAGATTGCCGACCTTAAGCGTGCGGCGCTCGACGATGGCCATATGTTCTTTGCCGTGTCCGCTGTGACGGGTGCCGGTCTCAACACGTTGATGCTTGCCGTGGGCGAGCAGGTGGCTAAGCTCCGCGCTGAGCTGGCGGTCTCTGATGAGCCGGTCGATCTGCGCGATGAGGAGTGGGAGCGTCGCCGCCTGCAGCGCGAGAAGCGGTTCCGTATTGTCCAAGAGGAGCC
>USQE01000210.1 GCA_900556675.1 uncultured Collinsella sp. | reverse complement strand
GCGCATAAAAAGGGATGGGCTTCCCCCGACGGCTGTCGAGAAAAGCCCATCCCATAATTTACGACCGCTAGAACGTTCCGCCGCCGCCTCCGCCGACGCCGCCGCCTCCGCCGCCCGAGAAGCCGCCGCCTCCGCCGCCGCTCGAGCTGTCGGAGCTCGATGTCAGCTCACGGATGCTCTCGTGATACACGCCGTCGAACGAATCCATCGGCGACTCGTTGCCGTAATGATGGTAGTACCACCAGTAGCAGGGGTAATTGTCGTAGAAACCGTCGGCCTCGCGCACCTCGGGAGGAACAGCCTCGGCAAGCTGACGCAGGACTTCCTTGGAAACACCCAGCGCCGCACCCATCACCAGAAGTTTATTCCACAGGACCAGATCGCCGGGGACGGCTTCCTTTAGGCGCGTGAAATCCTCGAGCCAATGCTTGAGCGCCTTGCAGCGAGCCGCCACCTCGGCGCCCTCCGGCGTAAAGCGGCGGAACGTAAGGCCCACGCCAATACCCACCAGCACAATCGGCACCGAGATAACCGCGGCGATAATGTTCGCCTGTGCGCCGTCGGTAAAGAAGATGGATCCCGCGGGAATACAGGCGATCAGAATACCAAGAACCAGGCAAAACACCATTGCGACAATGCCGTCCGAGGCAACGTACTCGCTATCGGCCAGCTTGCCCTTAACGGTGTTCTGATAGTCCTCGAGCTTGTCGCCCACGGGTGTAGCGTGCTGCTTGACGTAGTGCTGCAGCTCGTCGAACGTGCGCGAGCGATCGCCGTTCTCGTCGGGCTTAGCACCGGCAAAGAAGACCTTGAGCACCATGTGGTCAATGCCCTTGGCCGACTTCCAGCCCGCATCACCCACCGTCACGCGATACGTCTGCTCTTCTTTTTCACGCCCCAACAGACCCTTCTTAGCCTTAGTCACGGTCGCCTGCTCCAGCTTAATCACACGGTCGTCGGTGAGCTTCATGAGCGTGGCGATATATGCCTGATCGGGCACCTCGTTCCAGCTCATGAGGGCCGAAAGCACGGCGGGATGGTCGGCCGAAGGCACATCGCGGAAATATTCGTCCTGGAAAAGCGGCTTGGGCTTGCGGCGGCGCAGCTTGAGCACAACGATTGTGCCGGTAAAGGCCACCGCCGCGACAACACTTAGTACGGCAAGTACATTGGCAATCATGCGAGCGTGAGCGCGGCGGGCGTTGGCTTCGTCGGCCCATTCCTTCTCTTCGCTCAGGATCGTTGACATGCGCTCTTCGCCCGAGGCGGCAAGCTGCGGCACCCAGTCGCTGGGGAAGGCGATGCGTGCCTCGGCGAATTCGCCCTGATGCACGCAGGGAATGGTATAGGTGACCATGGGCTCGTCCGCATCGAGCGATACGTCGCCCGTCAGTGGGCCGTGGCCCCATGCACGGAAGTTATCGCCCTTGACGGCCGCCGTCCCGGCAGCGGCATTTGCGAAGTACACTTCCATCTCGACATCATCGGAGTCCGCGGACCAGCCATCGCCCACAAACTTCCAGTAGAGCTCAGCGGTATCGGCCCAGTTCATAACCGCACCGGTCATGGTGTAACTCACGTAATAGATCGCGCTGTCGCCGCTCTCGTGGGGGCTGAACACCTTGATTCTTACGCCGCTGTCGGACTGCTCAACCGCATAGACGCCGTTGTCGCCTTTGTTTGCGCTGTCGACCTTGTTAAACGCGGTGTCGTCTTCCTCGACGCTCAGCACATTGACGCCCGCCGCGCCGCCCTGCTGGTTAGAGCCTGTATTGATCTCCCAAAACACGCCGTTGATGTCGTCATCGAAATCAAACTGGCGTCCCTCGACAACGGTCAGCGAGCCGTCGGCCTCGACCGTGGCACCGATATAGGTTTGGGTCATGGAGTAGCCGTCGGCGTGCGCGGCGACAGGCAGCAGCAACAACGCAAGCGCGACGAGCACGCAGACGGAAGCGAATCGCGCAAACAGGCAGCGCTGCCGACAAGTATTGGCAACGGGGGCGTTCATAGGCACATCCTTTGTCTGTAAAACCAACATCGCCATTGTCCCACGTTTGCGGGCACACATGACGAATATCTGGGCGACCGGAGCGCCAAACGGGATGAAAGTCACCCCGCACCGCCAGCAGTTAGTCATTGGGGACGTTCTTAAATGACTAGTCGTTAGGGACACTCTTTGGCATGGCATGCGCCAACGATAGATACCACTTCACAGCTCCGTCACAGGTGTAGCGGCTTTGTGTGGGCACGGCATACGCTGATTGAGCCGCCAGCCGAGGGGCATAAAGCAGTTGAGCGAAAACGGTTTGCCCCTTTGCCGTCCGCTCGAGGATCATGTCCCCCTTTTCCGCGGAAACCCCGGCAGTTGCGAAGAGCTGCCGGGGTTTCTGTCGTCTAAGGTGCCGAGTTGATGGACAGGAATCAAAGCACCGAGTCTGCGGCCCGCCATACGCAATGCGGGGCCTCGACAACTCGCGGACCACAGTGACGCCTCCCCATCGCGCCCCGCGCTATACTCGTCCGCATGGATATCAAAGCACGCAACATAGCAACGCCCGCCGCGGCCGCGCCAACGGCGCAGCCCGCCTCCGCCCCCGCGCCCGTCGTGGGGCGCTTTGCCCCGTCGCCATCGGGCCGTATGCACCTGGGCAACGTGTTCAGCTGCCTGTGCGCGTGGCTTTCGGCCCGCAGCCAAGGCGGCAGCATCGTGTTGCGCATCGAGGACCTGGACACCCAGCGCTGCCCCCGTGCGTTTGCCGATGCCATCATCGACGATCTGGCCTGGCTGGGCCTTGCCGCCGACGGTCCGCAGCTGCCGGTCTACCAGAGTGAGCGGGCAGAAATTTACCAGCATTACTACGATATTCTGGACCGCCGCGGGCTGGTGTATCCCTGTTTTTGCAGCCGTAGCCAGCTGCATGCGGCCAGCGCACCCCACCGCAGCGACGGTCAGGTCGTCTACGCCGGGACCTGCCGGGGGCTGACCCCCGCCGAGGTGGCCGAGCGCTGCAAGATCCGT
This sequence comes from uncultured Collinsella sp., assembly GCA_900556675.1. GTDB lineage: Bacteria > Actinomycetota > Coriobacteriia > Coriobacteriales > Coriobacteriaceae > Collinsella. Next base: position 64 of record USQE01000210.1, on the reverse strand, counting down.
GTCCCCGCCTGGCGCGTGCAGGTGCCGGATGAGACCATCTCCTTTACGGACGGCCATATGGGTA
>USQE01000209.1 GCA_900556675.1 uncultured Collinsella sp. | reverse complement strand
CAGCGCGAAGGCCCCTTGTCCGTCGCTCCGTAGGAGCAGGACAAGGGGCCTTCATGCGCGAGGACGATTTTGAGGGAATATCCCGACCGTCCCTGCGCCTACCTTGCTGAGGATGTCTACAGGGACCCACGCTTTGAAGGGGCGCCGGGCTGAAATTATGGCCTTTTATTGGTAGGGGCTCTTGCTAGATTAGGGCACTTATTAGAGGCAGGCTTCGGCGATGCGGCGCTTGAGTTCGTCGATGCCCACGCCGGTTTGGGAGCTTGTGATGATTACGTTTTCGGCCGGGACGTTGAGCTGCTTTTTGATGGCTGCCGCTTGGCGGGCCTGCTGGGTGCGGCTGAGCTTGTCGGCCTTGGTGAGGCAGACGATAAAGTTGAACTCGTTGCCCTGCAGGTAGTCGATCATGTCATGGTCGAGCTTACTGGGGTCATGGCGAATGTCCACTAGCGACACAACCAAGTTAAAGCTGCGCTCGGAGTCGAAGAAGTCGCCGATGAGCTCGGCCCAGCGGTCGCGCTCGGCCTTGGAACGACGGGCGAAACCGTAGCCCGGCAGGTCCACAAAGTGCACGTCGTCGGCCTCGAAGAAATTGATGTTGCTCGTCTTGCCCGGCGTGCTCGAAACCTTCACCAGGTTCTTGCGGCCAAAGAGCTTGTTCATGATGGACGACTTGCCCACATTTGAGCGGCCAACGAAGCTCACCTCGGGACAGGTGGACTCGGGGATCTGCGAAACCTTGCCGTAGCTGGCGACGAACTTGGCAAGCTGGTAGTTAATGGAATCGGCCATGGACACTCCTTGGTCGTAGGATCTTGCAAAAAACGCGCTATTGCGCAGCGGCAATGCGTCGAACGATATCGAGCGTGATATCGCTTGCGGCACGCGCATACTCGAACAAATCGAACTCGCGGTCGCAAATCGCATCATACGCCTCGTCACAATTATCGCTGATAGCACGCAGCACCAGGCAATCGACACCATTTTTGGTTGCGACATGGGCAATTGCCGCGCCCTCCATGCCGACACAATCGGCATGCGTCGCCTCGATGGCATCATTGCGCATAGCGGCGCCCGTCACAAAGCGGTTACCCGTGGCAATCGTGCCGACCAGGAACTGCTTTGCGCCCTCGTTCGAAGCGGTCGCATTTGTCGAAGCATCAACAAACCCACGCTCAGCAAGCACATCGGCGGCAATATCGACCAGCGCAGGCGTCGAGACAAACTCCTCGAGCCCCGGTGCAGACTCGGCGATAAGCGCGGTATCGGTATCTAGATAGCGCAGGCATTTGCCAATGACGACATCGTCGATATGGAGCTTGGGATTCAGGCCACCTGCGATACCAGAAAACACAACTGCCTGTGGAGCATACTTGCTAATGAGGTGCTGTGTTGCGGCGGCAGCGTTTACCGTGCCCATACCCGCCGTCGTGGCGACAATCGACAGGCCGTCGAGCCCGCCGGTCACAACGTTCAAGCCCGCCTCCTGTACCATGCAAACGTTGCTCAACTCTTCCTTAATCTGCATGATCTCTTTTTCGAGCGCACCGATAATCGCGATGGTAGCCATGCCATTCCCCAAACCTATACGAAATTCTCAACCACGGTATGGTACCAGCATTTTGTTTGACCTCGTCAAACGAACACGTTAGGCCAGCGCAGCTCGCGTATCAAAGAATATCTTAGCAATCGCAGCCACCAGCTCACTCGAGCGATCACTCCATGGCATCGATGTCATGATGCTCATAATGTAGGTGTCGCCATCGACATCGATGAGGCCCGCATCGCATGTCGAATAGCAACCATCCTCGCTAATCCAGCCGGCCTTGTTGCGCACCAGGGCTTGGTCGTCCGCAATGCCGTCGCGGATAAAGGACCGGGTCGTAGAGGCCAGAAGATCCGATAGCCATTGCGACGTCTCGGTATCACGGCTCAAATACTCGCTCATCTCGCGCCACAACTTGGCCGAGGTGCGCGGGCAATAGGTGGGAAAATCACTCATCGGATCGAGTGCGGTATCGTAATCGATGCCAAGACTGGCAATCCAATCCTCGTAACCGACACGGTCAAACGCCGCGCGTAACGCAATAAACGAATCGTTGTCCGAATTAACGACCGCGGCATCGATCAGGTCGCGCACCGTCTGCCAACCCATGTTGTAGCCACCATAGGTGCCAAGGGAATCATCGAGTGAAACCTGACCCATCTCGACCAGAGATTCGCAGATGTACAACGCATAGAGCGCCTTGTAGCTACTCGCACCGTAAACCTCGACATCGGGGTTATACGTCACGCCCTTGCCGCTTGACAGGTCGTAGAACACCACACCCACATCGCCTAGCTCCTGCGCCCGACTCAGGGCATCCTGGAGCAAGGCAAGGCTCTCATCCTCCAAGGTAGGAGTCTTGTTATCCACCAACGAGAAGGTCTGAACGGTATCACCCGAAGGGATATCGTTGAAGTCCGCCTTCGAAAGTCTCGTCTTGAGATCTGCCGACGCTTTGGACTTTGAAACCTTCTCGTTTTGCGTCTGTACCGTTGACGCATCTGAGTGTGCCATTCGCTCCGACGCGTAGGTTTTGGCGGTAACTCCGAGGATAATAATCGCCAACGTTAGCATCCCAATGGCGGCAATCTTTGTCACGCGGATGCGAGCGTCAGCAAGGCCACGCGAAGGCGTGCCCTTCGTCTCATATCTGCTGCTATGCTGCGGCACATACTCGTCCCGCGATGCGTTGTTTCGCACGTGGTCTCCTGACTGCTACCGTTCATATACGAGCAGCATAATACCGAGCAGGCATTTCTTTCCAAAGATATTCAGCGGCGTTTAAGGCGTCTTTAAAGAAACCACAAGCGTATTTATCCAAATGGCGCGATTCTGTTGCGCATCTCCGCCCAAAACGCAGTTGCGGTGGAATAGTTCCTATTTGGGCGGCATAAGCCGAAAAACAAGAACTATCCCACCGCAACTTGACGGGGCTCTTTAGCAATCAACTAGGTGCCCGGGGGCGCTCATTTAAGTCTGTCCCCAATGAGTGCCCTTGGGGGCGAAAATGGATCGCTAGCCGATGGCGTTTTTGAGTTCCGTGCGGCGCTTTTTCATGCCGGTCATAACGGCATTGCGTAGCTCGGGCATGCGCG
>USQE01000208.1 GCA_900556675.1 uncultured Collinsella sp. | reverse complement strand
GATAACGGTTCTATCCGCGTGGCACTGAGCACGGCGGGCGGGTCGTTCACTTCTATTACGGCCAACGGCCGTGAGTACCTGTGGCAGGGCGACCCGGCGGTGTGGTCGGGCCAGGCACCCATTTGTTTCCCGATCTGCGGCGGCCTTCGTGACGGTCGCGCAATGACCATGGGCGGCCGCGAGGTCAAGCTCGCCCGCCACGGCTTTGCTCGCAAGCAGGAGTGGAAGCTCGAGGAGCAGAGCGACAACATGGTTGCGCTGAGCCTAAGCTCTGCCGACCATGCCGAGTTGCTCGAGCAGTACCCGTATCCGTTTAAGATCGTTGCTCGTTACACGATCGATGCGGAGAAGGTGGCCGTGTCGTACGAGGTGACCAATGAGGGCACCGAGGACATGCCGTTCTTTGTGGGCGGTCACCCTGGCTTTAAGTGCCCGCTTGACGAGGGCGAGTCCTACGACGACTACGAGCTCCGTTTTGAGCAGCGCGAGGCCGCCGAGCTCTGTACTGCCGTTCCCTCGACGGGCCTGATTGATGTTGAGCATCGCAGCAAGAACCCGATGGTTGGCCATGACCTGCCGCTGACCCACGAACTCTTTGACTTCGCAGAGACCATCTTTGACGTGCTCGAGAGCCACGTGGTTACGCTTACCAAGAAAACCGAGGACAAGGGCGTGCGCCTGACGTTCCCCGATATGCCATACCTGATTGTGTGGAGCAAGCCCGAGGGCGACTTTGTGGCCGTGGAACCGTGGGGCGGCCTGTCCACCTGCTCCGACGAGGACGATATTCTGGAGCACAAGCGCGGCTGCCTGGTGGCCAAGCCGGGAGAGACCGTCACCCGCGGCTTTGAGATCGAGATCCTTTAACGAGCTATCGTATGTTTGGGGCGGGTTATGCCGCCCCGGAACAGGAGTTCAACATGATTCTGACCGTTACCATGAACCCGTCGATTGATACGCGCTATCAGCTCGACAAGCTGATCATCGACGATGTTAACCGTGTGACACCCGAAAAGACCGCTGGCGGCAAGGGCCTCAACGTGAGTCGCGTGCTGCTGCAGCTGGGTGACGACGTGCTCGCGACCGGCCTGCTCGGCGGCCACATGGGTGCCTATATGGCCGAGCTTATGGATGCCGACGGCGTCAAGAACGACTTTGTGCCTATTGCCGGTGAGACGCGCATCTGCCTGAATATCCTGCACGAGGGTAATCAGACCGAGCTGCTGGAGAGCGGCCCGCAGATCGCCCCGGCCGAGCTCGAGGCCTTTACGGCCAAGTTCGCCGAGCTCGCAGCGAAGGCGGACGTCGTGACGCTTTCGGGCTCGCTGCCGCGTGGCGTCGATGCCGGCTACTATGCCGAGCTCGTCAAGATCGCCGAGGAGGCGGGCGCCAAGGTGCTGCTCGACACCTCGGGCGCATCGCTGGAGGCCGCGCTGGAGTCCGACGCTAAGCCTGAGCTCGTAAAGCCCAACCTGACCGAGATTAACGGCCTGCTGGGTATGTCCTTTACGACCGATGATGTCGATGCCCTGCGCGAGGCGCTTGCCGCCGATGACCGTTTTGCCGGTATCCCCTGGGTTGTCGTTTCGATGGGCGCTGCCGGTTCGGTGGGCTTCCATGAGGGCCGCGCGTTCCGCGCCAAGACGCCCGCGATTGCGGCTGTGAACGCGACGGGTTCCGGCGACTCGACCATCGCCGGCTTTGCACATGCCATTGCTGCTGGTGCCGACGACGTCACGGTGCTCAAGACCGCCAATACCTGCGGCAAGCTCAACGCCATGGATCCCAAGACCGGCCACCTGGTCATGGACCGCTGGGACGAGGTCTACAACAGCGTTGAAGTAACGGAGCTTTAGAGTTACGCGGTTTTACCAAACCGCGTAACCAGCCGACGCTGCAAGCCCGCCAGAGCGGCAATCTGCCTTTCAACTTCGGCGGCATGACCAGAAGGTCAATGCCGCCTTGTTTCAAGGCACCTTGCTCGCTCTGGCGGGCTTTCGCTGTCGTTGCCATAACATCGGCGTTGTCTTTGTAATGTGACAAGGGACGGTCTATTTGTCACATTTTTCTCAACCTGCGGCGCTATTTTGTTTGGTGGGAGGGGTCCTATGACAGTTCGTCGGCTACTTGGTGTTCGTAGAAGGCTTCTACTACGGCGTTGAAATCGCGGGCGAAGTCTTCCATGGTTCCGTGCCAGGTGGCTCGGCCGGGTTTTCCCTGGCCAACATAGGCAGTTTGAATGCCGCAGGCGGGGCTAGGGAAGTCGCGCTTGGGATCGTTGCCCACCATAAGGACCTCGTGTGGGTCGAGTCCCATCACCTGAAGCTGCTCGAGATAGTAGGTGGCATCGGGCTTGCAGCGGGTGGTGTTTCCCATGTGCGTGACGAGCTCAAAGGGGGCGTCGGCCAGGTCGCCCCAACCCATGCGGCACTCGATGGCCCCCTGGGGAAAGCTGGGGTTGGTAAAGAGCGCGCAGCGCAGTCCTGCGTCCTGTACGGCCTGGAGAGCGGCGTGTGCGCCCGGCATGGCGTGGGCGTTGATGACATCGTCGTTCTTGTACGGAAGCACTTCGCGGTCGTAGTAGGTAAACGCCTCGTAGATGAGGGGATCGGAGAGGCAGATGCCGCATCGGCGCTCGACCTCGGTGCGGTAAAATTCAAGATTGGTGCGGTTGTCCGTGCCGCTTCGGCGGTTGGCGTTGAGGTCGACCAGAATGGTGCCGAGGCGCGCCATCGTGCCACCGCGGCTGCGGCGTCCGATATCCGCGAGCATCGACGAGACATCCTTAAAATAGCGAAGGATGAACGCGTTGAGGTTGATGCTAAGAAGCGTCTCGTCCATATCGAAAACGACTGCTTTGAGCACGCGGGCACCTTTCTCGATAAATCGTTCCAGAATCGTTGCTCCGGATACTTTACCCCAAAGCCGTATGCCTAACTGCCTATCGTCAACTTATGGGGACGGTCGTCCACAAGATTGCGAAAAAGTCTCCATACGAGTAAAAAATCGCAGTTCACGCTTGAAATCGAAATGATTTCCCCGTAACCTATACGAACGTGATTGCATAAGCGTCACATTAGTATCTGTCGGCTCCCGAGTGTTCCTAAACGTTGTGTGCTTTTCGCACCCTTCTGTAGGTCCTA
>USQE01000207.1 GCA_900556675.1 uncultured Collinsella sp. | reverse complement strand
TTCACGTCGTCGCCGTACTTCTTGGCGGCCGGCAGGTTACGGATCTCGTCCAGGCAGGACTCCCAGGTCTCACCGGCGGTCATGCGACGGTCGATGGAGATGGCGCAGGAGTCAGCGACAGCGCAGCGGCTGGGGCTGGTGTAGAAGATCTGGCTGACGGTGCAGGTGCCGCGGCCCAGGAAGCGGGCGTCCTCGAAGTGCTCGGGGTTGTACTTGGGGTCGAGCATCTTGACGAGGCCCTTGATGTCGGTCGACTCGTCGCAGCCGTTGTTGTTGAGAGCGCGGACGTCGGCGATGATGTCGGCCATCTTGTAGATGGCGTTGTCGCCGCGGTCGGGAGCGGAGCCGTGGCAGGAGGTGCCGTGAACGTCGACGCGGATCTCCATGCGGCCGCGGTGACCGCGATAGATGCCACCGTCGGTGGGCTCGGTGGAAATGACGAACTCGGGCTTAATGCCGTCCTTGTTGTAGATGTACTGCCAGCACATGCCATCGCAGTCCTCTTCCTGGACGGTACCGACGACCATAATCTTGTAGCCCTCGGGGATGAGGCCCATGTCCTTCATCATCTTGGCAGCGTAGGTAGCAGAAGCCATGCCACCCTCCTGGTCGGAACCGCCGCGGCCGTAGATGATCTCGTCGGTCTCGTAACCCTCATAGGGATCGGCATCCCAGTTATCGATGTTGCCGATGCCGACGGTGTCGATGTGAGAGTCGATGGCGATAATCTTGTCGCCCTCGCCCATAAAGCCCATAACGTTGCCCAGGCCGTCGACCTTGACCTCGTCATAGCCAAGGCTCTCCATCTCGGCCTTGATGCAAGCGACAACCTCACCCTCCTCGCAGGACTCAGAGGGATGGCTGATCATAGCGCGCAGGAAGCGAGTCATATCAGCACGATGGGACTCAGCAGCAGCCTTGATAGCGTCGAAATCGAGTTCTTTAGCCATTGTTCATAACCTTTCAAACTAAGGAATCTACCTGTGAGGTGGCGGAGCGATACCTATTTACTCCGCCCCAACGATTAGCAAGTGGGGTATTCGCCTTCCCAGACGATGCGACGGTACTGATCCGGATCCGTGTCACCTTCCGTGGAGAAGCAGAGCACGGAGCTCGTCTTGTCCAGGCCGATGAGTTCCTTGAGCTCGGTGTACTCGGGATCGAGCATGAGAGTCTCGACCAGGCCGGTGGTCACAGCGCCGGACTCGCCGGAGATGACGCGCGGGTCGCCCTTCTCGGGAGCGCCCAGGGTGCGCATGCCGCGAGCGGTGACCCAGTCGGGGCAGGACACGAAGGCGGTGGCGTGGTTGCGCAGGATATCCCAACCCAGAATGTTGGGCTCGCCGCAGCACAGACCGGCCATGATGGAAGGCATGTCGCCGTCCACGATGCGCGGGTCACCGTCGCCGGCGGCAGCGCCCTTGTACAGGCAGGCGGCAGGCGAGCACTCGACCACGACGAAGGTGGGCGGGTTATCGGGATACAGGTTGGTGAAGTAGCCCACCACGGCGCCAGCCAGCGAGCCCACGCCAGCCTGGACAAACACGTGCGTCGGGCGGTTGATGGCCATCTCGCGCAGCTGCTCGGCAGCCTCGGAAGCCATGGTGCCGTAACCCTCCATGATCCAGGACGGGATCTTCTCGTAGCCCTCCCAGGCGGTGTCCTGAACGATGACGCCGCGCTCGCAGGCGTCGGCCTCGGCGGCGGCCATGCGCACGCACTCGTCGTAGTTGACCTCTTCGATGGTCACCGTTGCGCCCTCGGCGGCGATGTTATCGAAGCGGGGCTTGGTGGAACCCTTGGGCATGTGCACGACGGCCTTCTGGCCCAGCTTGTTGGCAGCCCATGCCACGCCGCGGCCATGGTTGCCGTCGGTGGCGGTAAAGAAGGTGGCCTGGCCAAAGTCCTTGGCCAGCTGATCGGAGGTCAGGTAATCGAAAGTGCACTCGGCAACGTCCTTGCCGGTCTCGTCGGCAATGTAGTTGGCCATGGCAAACGAGCCGCCCAGGACCTTAAAGGCGTTGAGGCCAAAGCGATAGCTCTCGTCCTTAACGCACAGGTTGGACAGGCCCAGGCGCGCGGCCTGGCCATCCAGGCGGGCAAGCGGAGTGACGGTGTACTGGGGGAACGACTGGTGGAAGGCACGGGCCTTCTTCACGTGGTCGAGGCTCATGATTCCCAAGTGCTTGTCATCGCTCTTGGGCATCGTGTTGCCCGCCCACTGGATCTTATCGGCCATACGGTGAACTCCTTAAGTCCTCTCTTGCCGGCCCCCGCATACGCGTTTCAGCCCGATCCCATTCACACGGCTGAACTTTTATGTGGATGCCAAACAAAAAGTTTGTTAGTAATGTTCTATCACACTTTTTGATTGGCATACCTAACGAATTGTTTGTTGCCGTAATCGGTACTTTTTCGCCGCCGAACGGTCACACAACGCAGCGACGCTTTCGTTATTTGCGAACAGGTGTGGTTTATGGCACAGTGAGCCCAAACTAATTTTTAGGAAGGTACCCATGACCCCCGCACAGATTGAGTTTTACAAGCGCCTCGCACACGGCCTGGCGCTCCAATTTGGCCCCAACTGCGAAGTCGTCGTCCACGATCTGGAGACCGAGGACGTAGACCACTCCATCGTAGTGATCGAAAACGGCCACGTCAGCGGGCGCAAACTGGGTGACGGCCCCAGCCATATCGTGTTTGAGTCCATGCACGAGGGCGCCACCGATGTACACGACCGCGAGCCGTACCTCACTAAAACCACCGACGGTAAGCTGCTCAAATCGTCGACGATCTTTATCCGCAACGACGAGGGCAAGCCCGTCGGCATTTTGGGCATCAACTTTGACATTACGCTCATGAAGGCTTTTGAGCGCTCGCTCGATGCCTTTACCGGCACCGGCGGCACGGGCTATACCGAGCCCGAGCCCATTACCAAGAACATCGGCGACCTGCTCGAGGACCTGCTGCACGAGTGCGAGCAGTTTGTGGGCAAACCCGCGGCACTCATGACCAAAGACGAGCGCATTCGTGCCATTGGCTATCTCGACCGTCGCGGCGCCTTCCTCATTTCCAAGTCGAGCGAGCGCGCCTGCGAGTTCTTTGGCATCTCCAAGTACAGCTTCTATAGCTACCTCAATGAGGCCAAGGCGGCGGC
>USQE01000206.1 GCA_900556675.1 uncultured Collinsella sp. | reverse complement strand
GCTCGCGCAGTTTGCGTGCGCGGCGCTCCAGATGAGCCTGCGGAAGCGTGAGCATGTTGAGCACCGGCACCTCGCGATGGGCCACATCCGCCCCATCCATGTAAATGCGCAGTGTAGCCTCGAGCGCCGCCAGTGCGAGCTTGCCCGGACGCAGGGCACGCATAAGCGGATGCGACCCGCAGGCCTGGACCAGATCGCGACGACCCATGATAATGCCCGCCTGCGCGGCACCCAGCAGCTTATCACCCGAGCATGACACGATATCGAGCCCTGCCGAAACCGAAGCCGGCGTGGTTTCTTCGCCGCCGCGCACCAAGATGTCGTCGGGCAACAGCGCGCCCGAGCCCTGGTCCTCGTAGAACAGCAGGCCATGCTTGTGGGCCAGGGCGGCAAGCTCCCGAGAGCCCACCTCTTCGTGAAAACCCTCGATGCGATAGTTGGAAGGATGGACCTTAAGGATCATCGCCGTATCGGGCGTGATGGCGCGCTCGTAGTCGCCCAGGTGCGTGCGGTTGGTGGCACCGACCTCGACGAGTTTGGCGCCCGAAGCCGCCATGACATCGGGGATGCGGAAGCTGCCGCCGATCTCGACAAGCTCGCCGCGGCTGACGATGACCTCTTTGCCTGCGGCATGGGTCGCCAGCACCAGCAGCACAGCGGCGGCGTTGTTGTTGACCACGAGCGCGTCCTCGGCACCGGTGAGTGAGCGGATCAGCTGCGCGGCGTGCTCCTTGCGCGACCCGCGCGAACAGGTGTCGACGCTGTACTCGAGCGTGCTATACCCGCGCGCGACCTCGGCCACGGCTTTGGCAGCTGATTCCGCGAGCGGGGCGCGACCCAAGTTGGTATGGATGACCACACCCGTGGCGTTGACGGCGGGACGCAGGCTCGGCAGCGCGGAGCGATGCGCACGCCACTCGATGGCCGAAGCCAGCTCGCGCTTGGAACGCGGGGCGGCGCCGGCACGAATCGCGGCGCGCTCCTCATCGAGCTCGGCCGTGACGGCGGCATGCACCACCGCGTCGCAGGTCTCCCCCGCCGCCTTCACCACCGGCCACTCGGCAAGCAGCTCGTTGACGGAGGGAATGGCGCGCAGGCGGGCGCGCACCTCATCGGATATGTTCTGGCTATCGCTCATGTGCGACCTTTCAAAACCAAAGGTGAATCAATCGTTCGAACGTCAAACTATCAGCCAATTCGATCGGCTGAGTCAATCAATCGCTATTATCCTCGCGTGCCGCGATCTTTTCCACGCGAACGGCGTTTTCCTGGGTGAGCGCGGCGCCCGTCAATGGGTCCCAACGCAACGGTGTATGGTCGAGTGGGCCGACGCCCAAGGCCTGAGCGCCGCCGGCATCGGCGCCAAACGAACGTCCGCCGGGGGCGGCCGAGGTGAAGATGCACGCCGGATGCAGATACGGCGTCGTCTCCACGCGCACGCGGTCGCGGCCCATATCGCTCACCAGCTCGACGACCTCGCCATTGGCGATACCCATGCGTGTGGCAACACCGGCATTCATCTGCTCGGCGGCACCTGCTGCCGCGAGCCTGCGCGAGGTATGCGACTCAAAGGGTCGATTGCCGCTAATGAGGCGAAACATCCCCGGGCTGGGCTCCACCATGGGCGCGATCCAGTCGGGCACACGACCCATGCCGGCTCGCTCCCATATGTCGCTTGCCAGCGCAATCTTGCCGCCGGCAAGCGGAATCACCGGCTCACCCGTGCGCGACGGCAACGCAACACCCGTGTCGGCCCAGCCGCGCTCCTTGAGCTCGTCCAGATCAATCCCAAAAGGCTCCACCTGGGCAGCCGCCAGATCGTCAGACGTAAACTGGAAGTACTCGCCCACGCCACACGCCCGCGCCAGACCGGCAAAAATCTCCCGACCGGGACGTGTGTCGTCATGCTGCACGGGCAGCACAGCGTTGCGGTAGAACACGCGCGCATCGTTAGCGCCCACGACCGTGCCTACACCGCGGTCGGCCTCCAGATACGTCACGTCGGGCAGCACGAAGTCGGAAGCGCGCGCCGTCTCGGACCAGCGAATGTCAATCGTCACGAGCAAGTCGAGCTGCTGCAAAATACCCAACCAAGCCTGTGCATTGCCATAGCCCGCACCAGGGTTACTGGCATAGACGATGAGCCCACGCAAATCGCCGGCAAGAATCGACTGACCGATAGTCGTGCACAGGCCGCGCACCGGATCGACCAGCGGATAGCGCTCGGACCCCAGCTTGGGCCCGCGCGGCACCGGCGGCGTCGCAAAGCGTGCGGGATCGAGGTCGCGCAACACAAGCGGCGTGGGCGGGTTGAGGGCACCGCCCGCGTGTCCGATGCAGCCCAGCAGCACGTCGACCAAGCAAATAGCGCGCGCGGTCTGGGTGCTATTGGCATACGCGATTCCGATGCCGCCATGAAAGCCCGCATCCACCACGGCGGCAGGCGCGGCGGCAGCGAGATCGCGCGCCGTGGCGACAATCTCTGCGGCCGGCACGTCGCACATCGACTCGGCCCACTCGGGCGTCCAAGCACTGGCCGCCTGTGCCAGCTCGTCAAAACCCATGGTATAGCGGTCCACAAACTCGCGGTCGTACAGGCCCTCGTCAATCAACACGTGGGCAATACCCAACAGCAGCGCCAAGTCGCAGCCCGGACGTACGCGCAGCCAGCGGTCGGCAAGCGCGGCCGAGCCGCTGCGCCGGGGGTCAACCACGATGATCTTCGCCCCGCGCCGGCGCGCATCGTTGAGCGCGTCAACGGCCCCCATCGTCGACGAATCGACAATGGAACGCCCCAGGTACATGATGCAGTCGGTATGCGCAAGGTCGGAGGCGGGGCTATAGCCCAGGCTGTGCTCCCAACCGGTAAGTCTGCTTACCTCGCAGGCGCCATCGGCACCGTACACGTTGGGCGAGCCCAGCGCATGCATAAAGCGATAGGCCCAGTAGCGGTCGAACGAGGGCACACCAAGTGTCATGCCCAGCGCACGGGGCCCGCGCTCGTCAACAATTCCCAAAAGACGCTCGGCAATCTGAGCAAACGCCTCGTCCCAGGTAATCGCATCAAACCCCGAGCCATCCCGGCGGCGTCGCATGGGGTCCAAAATCCGGTCGCGCTCGTCAAACGGCATTGCCAGGCGATGGCGCCCGCGGGCGCACAGGGCACGCGCCGCGCACGGATGTCCCGGCACCGGCAAC
>USQE01000205.1 GCA_900556675.1 uncultured Collinsella sp. | reverse complement strand
TTGGAGCTCAAAGGTATTTGCAAAAGGTACGTTACCCAGTCGTTTGCGCAGGTGGCGCTCGACAGCGTGAGCCTGTCTTTTCGCGATAACGAGTTCGTGGCCATTCTGGGCCCCTCGGGCTCGGGCAAAACTACGATGCTCAACGTAATCGGTGGACTCGATCATTTCGATTCCGGTGACCTGCTCATCGACGGCATTTCGACCAAGGATTTTCACGATCGCGATTGGGATGCCTACCGCAACAACCGCATTGGCTTTGTGTTCCAGAGCTATAACCTCATTCCGCATCAGACCATTTTGGAAAACGTTGAGCTAGCGCTGACGCTTACGGGTGTGGGCCATGCCGAGCGCCGCCAGCGTGCACGCAAGGCGCTCGAGGCAGTTGGTCTGGGCGAGCACGCGAACAAGCGCCCGAGTCAGCTTTCGGGTGGACAGATGCAGCGCGTGGCGATCGCCCGTGCCCTGATCAACGATCCCGAGATTGTGTTGGCTGACGAGCCGACCGGTGCCTTGGATTCCACAACGTCCGTGCAGGTCATGGATCTGCTCAAGGACGTGGCGCGCGACCGTCTGGTCATCATGGTCACGCACAATCCCGAGCTGGCGTACCAGTACGCCACGCGCATCGTCAACCTGGCGGATGGTAAGATCACCGACGATTCCGATTCTTTCGATGTCGCTGACGCCACGCGCCGCGAGGCCAAGCCTACGCGCAAAACCTCGATGAGCTTTGTGACGGCGCTGGGGCTTTCTGCCCGAAACCTTATGACCAAAAAAGGCCGTACGGCCATGACGGCCTTTGCGGGGTCGATTGGCATTATCGGTATCGCGGCGATCTTGGCGCTCTCCAATGGCGTGAACAATTACATCAAAAAGGTCGAGGAAGATACGCTCTCGAGTTACCCGCTTACGATCTCCAAGCAGGACTACGACCTGTCGTCCATGATGGGCGGACAGGGGGCTGCGGATGATGACTCGCCTGAAAATGTGGATTCGTCCGACGACAGTGCCGGCGGCAAGGCTCAGGGAACCGATAAGATTCCCGTGGTCACGGCCGTAAAGGATATGTTTGCAAGCGTTAAGTCCAACGATATGACGAGCTTTAAGGCATGGCTCGATGCCGGTGGTGACGGCATCGATAAAGAGGTCAACGCCATTCAGTACGGCTACGGTGTATCGCCGGTTGTCTATCGTGCCGGCAAGGGCGACGAGAAGCCCGTCCGGCTTGTTCCCAACGCCATGACCGAGGCCATGAGCGGAGGCGCGAGTTCGGCGGCAACGGTGAGCATGGAATCCATGGGAACCTCGGTCTTTAACGAGATGATCGACGACCAGAGCCTGCTCGACAGCCAGTACGATGTCGTCGCCGGTCATTGGCCCACGTCCGCAAACGAAGCCGTGATGGTGCTTTCGAGCCGCGGTACGGTGGGCGACTATACGCTCTACAGCATCGGTGCGCTGGATATCGATGAGCTCAACGATCTGGTAAACAGTGCCATGACGGCCGACGGCAAGATTGAGACGCCCGAGTCCGCCGCCGACTTTACCTACGACGATGCGCTGTCCACGACGTTTAAGGTGCTGTCGCCGGCCGATGCCTATCGCAAAAACGAAGAGACCGGCATGTGGACTGACATGTCTGGCGACGCCGACTTTATGGCAGCCAAGGTTGCCGACGGTATCGACGTGCACATTGTGGGCGTGGTGCGACCCAACGAGACGGCCAACGCGAGCGCGTTGTCCCCGGGCATTGCCTATACGCATGCGCTGACTCGCCAGCTTATGGAGCGCGCTGCCGATTCGCAGATTGTGCAGGAGCAACTCGCCCACCCCGAGACGGATGTCTTTACGGGCAAGTCTTTCGATGAGCTGCAAAGCGAGGCCAAACAAGGCGTGGATCTGGGCAGCATGTTCAGTGTGGACGAGGCGGCGCTCAAGAGCGCGTTCTCGTTTGATGCGTCTGCACTCTCGGGTGCGGCCGGCGGTATGGACCTTTCTGGTATCGACTTATCCGGGCTGGACATTGACCTTTCGGGCGTCGGAAGGGACATCGACTTCAGCGACATCATGGCAAAAGCACCGGCCCCAGATTTCTCGGGTATCTTTGACGGTCTGGAACTCACGCCCGAGCAAATGCAGCAGGTGGGAACACTAGCCAACCAGCTGTTTGAGGGCTTTTTGCAGTCTGGTCAGTTTAAGGCGCTGTCGCCCGAAGATCTTAAGGACGCGTCAAAGCTCTCTGCCGCATTCTCGACGTATCTTGAGAATGATGACACAGCTCAGCAAATCCTGGCCCAGCTCAAAGCGCTCGGCGGCGATGCCCTGGCCGAGCGTCTGCAGCAGGCGATGAGCGACTATGTGCAAAAGCAGCTGGCTCCGTATCTGCAGCAGGCTATGGATCAGGTGATGAAGGCAATCAGCGAGCAGATAGCGTCGACGGTATCATCCCAGCTCAAGGCGGGCGCGGCAGGGCTTATGGACCAGGTGGCGACGCAGATGTCTTCGAGTTTTGCTAACCTGGCGAGCGCCATGCGCGTGGATGCGAGTGCCTTTGCTCATGCCATCCACTTCAACATGGACGCCGAGGACCTGAGCTCGCTCATGATGAGCTATGCGAAGGCGTCGAAGCTCACCTACGACAACAATCTGACCACGTTGGGCTATGCGGACGAGGCAGACCCCATCTCAGTCAAGATTTTCCCGCGTGACTTTGAGGCCAAGGAGTGCGTGCTCGATCACATCGACGCGTATAACAAGCAGGTCAAAGCCGCCGGCCACGACGAACAAGCCATCTCATACACCGACTACATGGGCATCATCATGGGCTCGGTGACCGACATCGTGAACACCATCAGCTTGGTGCTCATCGCATTCGTGAGTATCAGCCTGGTGGTGAGCTCCATCATGATCGGCATCATCACCTACATCAGCGTGCTGGAACGCAAAAAGGAGATTGGCATCCTGCGCGCGATCGGCGCGTCGAAGCGCAACGTGGCCAACGTATTCAATGCCGAGACATGTATCGAGGGCCTCATTGCCGGCGTCTTTGCTATTGTCGTCGTGGTGGCCGTGAGCTTTCCGGTTAATGCCTGGGCGCTTGCTGCCAAACAGGTGCCCAATTTGATGAGCCTGCCCGTGCAGGATGCGCTGGTGCTCATTGCAATTTCGGTGCTGCTGACGGTTGTCGCTGGCCTGCTGCCGG
>USQE01000204.1 GCA_900556675.1 uncultured Collinsella sp. | reverse complement strand
AGATCCCTCGTGTGATAGAAAGCCGCTGGCAGGAGCCCTGGGCGTGTGGACCCTGTCTCCACATTTGCGCTCGAATCAGATGGGGAATTCAATGAAAATACGCATGCGTTTTATACAAAACATGCAATAGCATCAGCAAAAAGGGCGCGAAAAAAATGACGCCTTAGACGACTACGATTTATTTTTGGCGTCAGTTTTGGTGTCACCCTTGGTGTCAAAAAGAAAAAGGCCAGAGGCTTAATACCTCTGACCTGTGCTTTTGATGGTGGGCGATACAAGATTCGAACTTGTGACCCCATCCGTGTGAAGGATATGCTCTACCCCTGAGCCAATCGCCCGTCGCCTTTCGGCAAAAGAGATACTATCATAGCCGCGCGTGGTTTACCAAGAACTTTTTGCCCTCGATTTAAAATTCGAGGGTGCCAGCCAAGCCAAAGCAACCAAAGAAACCGGCAAACCCGCAGCTAAACAGCCATTTATCGCTTAATCCAGGAAGTCTCGGGGCGGCAAATGAGTCGCGCGTTGTTGTAAGCCATGTCGAGTGTGAGGCAGGTGCGCGCGGCGTAAAAGCCGTCCTCGCGCTGGATGGTCAGCGCCAGCTCGGGCTTGTCGCCGGTCAGGCACAGCGGCAGGAGCAGCTGGATTCGGCCACCATAGAACTGCGGCACCGCGAGCGTGTAGCTAGCTGCGGCGCGGTCTGGTCCGCGTCGCGCTCGGTTAAAAACACCGCGCGGCTAAAAGAAAACGTTAGGTAGTTTTGAGGCTGCGGTTGCTGGGCCCCAGTCCTCGGGATCGGCGAGGTCAACCAGGCGGTCGTAGCAGGGCTCGGGACAAAACGCAAAGTCGTAGGCATTGCTGCACAGGGTGCTAGGGAGTTCCATGCGGTGTCCAATCCATCCAATAACTGGCGTGCGGATGCTTAGGTTCTATACGTGCGACGGGTCGCCCGTGCCCGCAACGCAACCGCGGCGCAGCTCTTCCGCGAGATCGGCGCGAGAGCGGTTTCCGGATACGAGGTCTTGGATCCAGACGTAGTACTGGTTGTCTTTGGGCTTGGGACTGTCGGACAGCACGACCGGAGTGCTTGCAAATCTTAGAACGGACAACGCAAAGACAAGGCTGGTGCGTTTGTTGCCGTCCTCAAAGATGTGGTCCTTGACCATGTGCTCTGCCACGTAGGTGACCTGGTCAAAGATGTCTGCGAAGCGGTCGGCCGGCGATTGACCGAAAATCGTACAGAATGCACCCGCAAGCACGGACTCGACGCGTCCAAGCTCAAGCGCCGCCCGGCCACCTGTGGCGTCGGTTGTATAGCAGCGCCCGACCGTCATCAGCGTGCTGTGTAGGCGCATCACAGCCGCGGCAATAGCTTCGAGCGAACCGGCATCATCAAGCACGAGCGGCGCGAACGGATGAGCGCCCCGCTGCGTAGCCGCCATCATGAGTCCTCCAAGAGCCTGAGCGCGTTGGGCATGCCCGCAATGGTCAACCGAACAGCTTCATCGATTGACGTGGCGCCGTCGAGCAAAATCGGTGATGCTGAATTTGCCACGTGCGCAGTTGAATGATCTTCTTGAGCAACGCAATCAGCGCCGTCATCTTGTTGAACATAGCTCCAAGGCATGTCTGACTCCTCTATAGCTTTACAAACGAAATAGCCCTCGAGTCGCACTCCAGAGCAATCGGCTGCCAGACGAGGTCTTCGAGTGTGCAGTCCAGGGTTTTTGCGAGCGCCAATGCCGAGGAAACCGAGGCACGGCGTAGGTCGAGCTGGTTCTGCTCGTAGAGTTGTATGGCGCGAAGCTTAACCCCCGATTGGGCGGCGAGCTGTTTTTGCGTTAGTCCGGCCGCCTTTCGTGCCGCCTTGAGGCCCTTTTTGTCTGCCTGGGCATCGTTCCATTTATCAATGACAATCTGGGCGAATTTGTCTTCGGAGGCCGAGCCGATAATCCAATCGAGCGGGGCGACTTCGAGTAGCTCATTAAAGCCCAAGCTGCACATCCATTGCGCATAGGCCAAAACCCAGCCCGCCCAATACTGAGGCGAACGGTCGAACGGATAGGTCTCCCTGCATTTGACGGGGGTCAGTCCCGCATGGGCGATAATATCGCGCGCGAGCTCGTCGCCCGCCATGCCGCAGACGACGCGAGGCATACCGCGCTCAAACTGTTTCATCTCAAGAGCGTTCGACAGGATCGCCGTCAACTCGGCTGGAGTCAGCCCTTGGTCACAGAGAGCAAAATCGACCGCCTCGCCCAGCGTTCTCATTGCATCCTCGAGATACATCTCACTGTAGGCGTTGGTCATCGCCCGTCATCCCCTCTCGAATGATATCGACGATACGGATTCCCTCAAATGGATTTTCGGCAAGGAGCTCCCGATATTCAATACTGGCTTCTAAGACTCTCCGAGTTCGGAAGTATGCGGCAAAATCCAGACTTATTGACCACGCTGGAGCACACCAACGCCTCTGCCTGCGGTTTCTTTGCGCGAAAAGGCCGGTGTGGTCGGGGTTTCCGGAATTTGCCGCATACTTCCGTTTTGAGAATTCGGAAGTGCGTGGAAAGACCGAGTTCCGCCAACCAGACCCCGGTTATACCCTTTCGTGACCTGCGGTTTTGACGCCAAAATTTGGTTTGTGCTCGGCTGGTTGCGATTTTCCCCGCACTTCCGGAAATGGGCGTTATGGCTGTGTTGTGCACGGCAAGAAAAGCGCCGAGAAAAGGGCAATCAAGCGGCAGCCGGTAGTCTTGGAAAGCGTTATGGGTATTGCGGCGGCTGCAAGCCTTTACAGGATGAGGTCCGCCAGACACAGCTCGCCCTTGGGGATCTTCGAAAGTCGCTTGTATTCCTTAGCGGCTGCCGTAAGCGAATCGGCATTCCAATAACTTTTGAGGAAGCCTTCCCTCTTCACCTCGTGCATGCCGAGCTCCTGTTTGCAGAAGTCGCTCGGTTTCATGCGTCCGTCGTGCCAGCGTCTCCACGAGCCCTCTCGAATAATGGCCAGCACCTCTATCTCGGGATGGGTCACGTAGCTAACCACCGGGAAGCGGCCGGCGTACAGGTTGCCGAGTTTGAAGCGTTCTTTCCTCGAGTCCAGCACCCTGACGATGCAGACTGGCCAGTCATAGTCTAAGTTGAGGTAGTTATCTTGGATATCGGAGGCTTTGCGCAGGCGGGTGACGTCCACGACGTCGGCCTCTGAAAA
>USQE01000203.1 GCA_900556675.1 uncultured Collinsella sp. | reverse complement strand
TTTCCCAGGGGGGGTCCTCTGGGAAAGCGCGACCCAGAATTCGGCAAAATAATGGGGCACAGTTTCCGGTTGAGCTGTCTAACGGAAACTGTGCCCCAGAATGAGCGCTCAAAACGGGGCAGGCTTTCCGCAACAACTGTCTGGCAGAAAGCCTGCCCCAGTTTCTTATAGCGAGTCTCTCTGGATCAGCTGCATGTGCATCACGGAGGTGGTGGGCTCGGCACCCTTGATCATGTCGAGCGCAATGTTGGCGGCCATGTGTCCTTCTTCGCGCAGGGGCTGGCGGACGGTCGTGAGCGCGGGGACGCAGCGCGCCGCAATCTCGTGATCGTCGAAGCCGACGACAGAAACGTCCGCAGGAACGGATAGGCCTGCCTCGTTGAGTGCGGTGATGACGCCAGCCGCGATACGGTCCGATCCGCAGAGCACGCCATCGAAAGCAATCTCGCGCGCGAGGATCTGGTGCATGGCCTGATAGCCGTCTCCGCTGTTCCAGCCGGTATAGATAACGTTTGCGTCTGGGAGGTCTTCGCCCAAGACGGCGCGGTAGCCGCGCAGGCGGTCGACAACAGCGGGGTTGTCTTGCGGTCCCAACACGGCGACGATATCTTTGCGCCCGCGATCCTTCATGGCGAGTGCCGCAAAATGTCCGCCCTCTTCGTCGTCAGAGTAGACCGTCGAGAACACATCGCGATAGGGGTGGCCCTCGAGCTGGCCGCACAACACGGTGGGTACGCCCAGCTCGCGCAGCACCTCGAGCAGCTCGCTGCCTTTGTAGGGAGAGACGTCGATCACGGCGTCGAACGAGCGGCGCTCAAAGTGCTCGCGTGCGCGGTTGCGCTCATGCGTAGAAGACGCCTGCAAGATAACGGGCAGATAGGACGACTCCGACAGTTCCTCGGTAATGCCGCTCAAAAACTCGCTATAGGTGGGGTCGCTGAAGAGTTCACTCAGAGGCTCGGTCACGAGCACGGCGATGATTTCCGTGCGCCCGACAGCGAGCGCTCGGCCACGAGCGTTGGGGACAAAATTGACTTCCTTGGCCGCCGCGCGGACGCGCCTTTTGGTTTCCTCGCTAATGCGGGGCGAATCGTTGAGAGCGCGCGATGCCGTGGAGCGCGACACGCCGGCAGCTGCGGCAACCTCGGCAAGCGTAGGTGCGGTGCGAACTGGTTGGGTCATGGCGTCTCCTGGAGAATGCGGTCGATGTTGTCGCTGATACGGGCTGGTGCGGATACAGCTTACTATAGTGCGCCTGAACAGCGTTCATGATATCCGGTGACCGGTGTCATTTTGCAACCAAGCCGCAATCGAATACGTCTCGTATGGGTGAGATATCAGCGGGCGTGGCGGTTGCCTACGAGCTTGAGAACGATGTCTTGCGCTGAGTTTCGATACTCAGGGTGACATAAGTGTCGCGGTTGTACAACCGGTTGCACCGTTAACCCGACCAAATCGACCGTTCAGCGGACAACCGGTTGCACAGTTTTTTGCATCGCCCGTAAGATAAGGACAACCGGTTGCACAAGAATCACTACGATGATGAAGGAGCATCACCATGGACGCCATTAACGATTGGGAAAACCAAGCGCTCACCCACAGGAACCGCCTGGCACCCCATGCGTACTTTATGGGTTACGAGACTGCCGATCTCGCTGCAACGTACAGCCGCGAGCTGTCGCGCGGGTTTGTCCAGCTGTCCGGCTCGTGGCAGTTCCGCCTCTTTGAGGGCCCCGCTGCCGTCTCCAACGAGGAACTCTCCACGTACAAGCCCGAGTGGGATCACGTGGAGGTTCCGCACCTGTGGCAGGTGGACGGCTATGGCAACCTTGCCTACACCGACGAGGGTTTCCCGTTCCCGGTTGATCAGCCGTTCGTTCCCTCCGACGACCCCACGGGCGTCTACCAGCGCATCGTCAACCTTCCCGCCGTTCCTGCCGGCGCTCGCGAGATCATTCGCTTCGACGGCATCGAGAGCTATGGCGAGCTGTACGTCAACGGTCAGTATATCGGCATGACCAAGGGTTCGCGCCTGTCTGCCGAGTTCGACGTGACCGACGCGCTCGTCGAGGGCGACAACCTGTTTGCGGTCAAGGTCCTGCAGTACAGCGATGGCAGCTACATCGAGGATCAGGACATGTGGTGGGCCTCGGGCATCTTCCGCGATGTGTACCTTATGCAGCGTCCCGCCGCGCACCTGGTCGACTTTAGGTTCCGCACGCACCGCGAGGGCGATGCCGCTCTGATCACGCTCGATACGGTTGCCGAGGGCGCTTCCCGCGTTGTGTTTACGCTCAGCGATGGCGAGAACGTGGTGGCTACGGGTGAGTGCGTCGACGGCCATGCCGAGTGCAGCGTGACCGATGCCCACTTCTGGAATCCCGAGGACCCCTTCCTCTACGATCTTACGTTTGAGGTCTACGACGGCGACAAGGTGAGCGAGTACGTCCCGCATCGCCAGGGTCTTGCCGAGGTGACGGTCGAGGGCAATCATATCTACCTCAACGGCACTTACTTTAAGATGCATGGCGTCAACCGCCACGATCACGACGATCACAAGGGCCGCGCCGTGGGCCTCGATCGCATGCGCCGCGACCTGGAGCTCATGAAGCAGCACAACATCAACGCAGTGCGCACCTCTCACTATGCCAATGACCCGCGCTTCTACGAGCTGTGTGATGAGTATGGCATCATGCTGGTCGCCGAGACCGATATGGAGAGCCACGGCTTCGAGAATATCGGCAACATCGCCCTGGTTACCGACGACCCGGCATGGGAGCCGGCCTACGTCGACCGTATTGAGCGCCTGGTGATGCAGGAGCGCAACCACGCGTGCATCATCATGTGGTCGCTGGGCAACGAGAGCGGCTATGGCTGCAACATCCGCGCGATGTACGCCAAGGCTCACGAGCTCGATGGTCGTCCGGTCCACTACGAGGAGGACCGCAACGCCGATACCGTCGACGTCATTTCCACGATGTACTCCCGTGTGTCGCAGATGAACGACTTTGGTGAGCATCCGTTCCCCAAGCCGCGCATCAACTGCGAGTATGGCCACTCCATGGGTAATGGCCCCGGAGGTCTGTCCGAGTACCAGGAGGTCTTCGATCGCTGGGATTGCATCCAAGGCCAGTTTATCTGGGAATGGTGCGACCACGGTCTGGCTGCTGTGACCGAGGCCGGCATTGCCTACGATATGTATGGCGGC
>USQE01000202.1 GCA_900556675.1 uncultured Collinsella sp. | reverse complement strand
CCAGGCCCGATTTTGCCTCTTGACAATGTCCTGCTCATATTAAAAGGAACGTCCCCATCTGCCGGATTAGGAGAGACTCTCCAGCACGCGACGGAGCTCCTGCTGGACGGCGTGGTCGCGGTTACAACCCACCACACGATCGGCCACCGCCTTGAGCGCGGGGCGCGCGTTTTCCATCGCGCAGCCCGTGCCGACAAAGCGAATGATCTCGTAGTCGTTCATCGAGTCGCCAAACGCCATGACCTCGTCGCGACCAATGCCGTAATGCTCCGCGAGCTGCGCGATACCCGAGGCCTTCGACACACCAGGCTGCATGGCATCGATCCACGCGTTGCCCGAAGGCGCAAAAGTAAAGAGCTGACCAAGTTCGCGCTGTAGCACGTACGCGCTGTCCATAACCGCACTGTCGTCGCAAAAGATACTCGCTTTGATGATATTTACGCTGGGATCGGGCAGCTCCCAAATGCGCTCGGCATTGGGAAGGTCCTTATCGACCTCACGCACGAACTTGCACTCGTCATCGAGCAGGAAGGACTTGGTTCGGTCAAAGAGCGCAAGATGCAGATTGGGAAACGTCCTGACGGCTTGGGCGAGCCTTCGAATCGCCAGGTGGGAATACACCTCACGGTCTACCATCTTACCGTCGGCGTAGACCTGGGCGCCGTTAGCGGCGACAAAGTCCATCTTGTCGCGAACGGGCGCAAAGAACTCGCACAGGCGATCGTAGCGACGACCTGACGATGCAGCGAAATGCACACCATGCTCGTGTAGCGCCAGAATCAGTTCGTAGGTCTCGGGAGGCACCTGGCCGTTTTCGTCAAGCAGTGTGCCGTCCATATCGGATGCAATCAGTTTAAACATAGAAAAGCTCCCTTCGGGCTTGTTGGAATCGAACGCGTATCCGATTCCAACGTACCCAAAGGGAGCTCAAATAAGACTCCGCGGGCGTAAACGTTACAAGGACCTGGCAAATAGCTCACACATGCCAGAGGCCCTACGGTCGCGGCGTCAGGCAGCCCGCCAAAGAGCGTCCCCAATGACTAGTCGTTTAAGAACGTCCCCGATGACTAGTCGGCGTAGGTGAAGGTTGTAACGTCGAACATGCCCTCGGGGCGGATGCGGAGCGTCGGGATGACCGGCAAGGGCAGGAAGATAATGCCCATGATGGGGTCGAGCGGCGGCTCAATACCCATAGCGCGTGCCTTGACCATAAAGTCGTCGTGCTGCGCCGCGACGTCTTCGGCAGTGCCTTCGCTCATCAGGCCGCCGAGCGCCAGAGGAATACGAGCCACGACCTCGCCGTTGCGCACCAGCACGTGGCCGCCCTGGCCCACGGCTTCAACAGCAGCCATCATATCGGCGGCATTGTCGCCCACCACGCACACGTTGTGCGAGTCGTGGCCGATCGTGGAGGCAATGGCACCGCCGGTGATAGTGAAACCGCGCACCCAGCCGCGACCGATATGCTTGCCGACCAGGCTCAGGCCAGCGGGGCCATCGCCATCGACGCCCTCGGCCTGCAGCGACACGCCGCGGCCATGGCGCTCAATCAGCATAATGCGACGCAAGTCCTCGTCAGTCTCGGGACGGACCATACCCGTGATGGCCTTACCCGGCACCACGTCAATCACAGCCTCGCCCGGCTTAAAGGCATAGTCGAACACGTCGAGCGATAGCTTCGGAAGTTTAACGGAAGCACGCAGCTCATCGGCAAGGGCCGCAACCTCGGCCATCTCGGGTGCAATCTCGCCCACAAAGGTGCCGTCCTGCGCCACCAGAGCACCGGCGGCATATACGCGATGCGGAGCCGTGGCAAACGTCAGGTCGTTGAGTACCAGCAGGTCGGCACGCTTGCCCGGGGCGATGGCGCCACGCAGTTCGTGCGGGCCGCGGCAACCGTGGTCCAGGCCAAACGCCTCGGCCGTGGACAGGGACGCCATAGAGATGGCAACCACGGGGTCAATACCGGCCTCGATAGCCACGCGGCAGGCATTGTCAATCATACCGGTCGAAAGCGCGTCGGAGGGAGCACGGTCGTCGGTCGCAAAGCAGCAGCGGCGGGCACGGGCAGGATTCTCCAGCAGCATCGGAGACAGGTTGGTCAGGTCATGGCTGCACGTGCCTTCGCGCAGCATCACGTACATACCGCGAGACAGCTTGTCGAGCGCCTCCTCGGGAATCGTCGACTCGTGGTCGGCGATAATACCTGCTGCGGCATAGGCGTTGAGGTCCTTACCGGCAACGAGCGGCGCGTGGCCGTCAACCTGCTTGGACGGCGTCTGGTTGGCAGCATCGATGCGAGCACAGGTCTCGGGGTCGGCCATAAAGACGCCCGGCAGGTTCATCATTTCGCCCAGACCAAAGACATCGCCCGGATGCTCGGCAAAAAACGCCTGCATATCGGCAGCAGAAATAACGGCGCCGGCCTGCTCGTCGGGCAGTGCGGGCACGCACGAAGGCATCATGTACTTGATGGAGATGGGTGCGCGGCGGCCGTCCTCGATCATAAAGCGCAAGCCGTCGAGACCGGCAACATTGGCAATCTCGTGGCTGTCGGCAATGGCGGTGGTAGTACCGCGCGTCGCGGCCATGCGAGCATACTCGGCGGGACGGATGTTCGAAGACTCGATATGCAGATGCCCGTCAATAAAACCGGGAGCGAGATAGCGACCCTGGCAGTCGATGACCTCAGTTGCCTCGTAGGTGCCAGCGGCATCGTCGCGACCATCGTAGAGCACGCCGACGATCACACCGTCCTTGACGGCAACGCTACCGGGCGCCACACGCTGGCCATACACGTCGACGATCTGCGCATTGGTAAACAGCGTGTCGACGGGCACGCGGCCCTCGGCGGCCTCGATCACAGTCCTCATGACCTCAACGGACATACATACTCCTTTAACCGTAGAAAACAGCTGCGGAGCGGACAGACCTTCACCGCAGCAAACCAATAGCCATTGTATGCCCAAACGATGGGTCAGCAATACGCCTCCCCGCTTAACGGCACACGCCGCTTGGCGCAATGGGGACAGGCTGCTTTGGGTAGTCGTTGGGGACGTTCTTAAACGACTAGTCATTCAAGAACGTCCCCAACGACTACCCAACAACTACTAACTGCCGTCCCGACAACAAAAACGCCGCTGTTTTGGCAACGACAGCGAAAACCCGCCAGAGCGAGCAAGGTGCCTTGAAACGAGGCGGCATTGACCTTC
>USQE01000201.1 GCA_900556675.1 uncultured Collinsella sp. | reverse complement strand
TCGGCATCCCCTATCTGCCCGAGCAGCAGGCCAACGACATTCACGCCATCGGCGAGGGGGTGCACGCGGCCTACGACGAAATCCTGGTTCCCGCCGGTATGGGCGATGTGGCCATCTGCACCGAGATGGGCCGCTTTATGATGGGGCCCTACGGCTGCCTGGTCACCAAGGCTATCCACGAAAAGCAGATCTACAAGGACTATATCGGTGTCGACGCAAGCGCCGTCGATCTGATCCGTCCTGCCATGTACGGCGCCTACCACCACATTACGGTAATGGGTCAGCCGGGTGGCGACGACAAGACCACAGCGCCCGTCACGGACACCTACGACATCACGGGCAACCTATGCGAGAACAACGACAAGTTCGCCATCGATCGCGAACTGCCGCATATCGACATGGGCGACCTGCTTGTGATTCACGATACCGGCGCGCATGGCTACTCCATGGGCTACAACTACAACGGCCGGCTGCGCTCCGCCGAGGTCCTGCTGCGTCCCGATGGCTCGGCCGACCTCATCCGCCGTGCCGAGCGCCCGGGCGATTATTTTGCCACGCTCGACGTGCTGCCGAGCGGCCGAGAGCTGCTGGCCAAGTCGCGCGCCGAAAGTGCCCGCCGTCGTGCCCAAGACGAGCGCCTGGCAGTCGCCGCCCAATGGAACAAACGCATCCAGATTGCGGCCGCGAAGGAGAAGAACATGGACATCCGCAATCTTGAGGGCTCAATCGTCGCCCTCGTCACGCCGTTTAAAAAGGACGGCAGCGTCGACTTTGACGCACTCGAGCGCCTTATCGATTTCCACCTGCAAAACGGCACCGACGCCATCCTCACCCTGGGCACCACCGGCGAGAGCGCCACGATGACCGACGACGAGGACAACTCCGTTGTCGCCGCAGTGGTCAAGCAAGTTGCAGGACGCATCCCCGTCATCGCCGGCTCGGGCTCCAACTCCACGCAGACCATGCTCACCAAGTCGCTCACCTACCAGGGCCTGGGCGCCGACGGCCTGCTGCTCATTACCCCCTACTACAACAAGTCCAACGAAGAGGGCATCTACCAGCACTTTAAGACCGTCGCCGATGCCGTGGACATCCCCTGCATCCTGTACAACATCCCCGGCCGTTGCGGCTGCGGCATCAGCGAGCGCAACGTAGAGCGCCTGGCCGCACATCCCAACATCATGGGTATTAAGGAAGCCTCGGGCAACGTCGCCTACGCGGCCAAGATCGCCCACCTGCTGTCCGACGACTTCCGCATGTACTCGGGCGAGGACGCCCTCACCGTGCCGCTCATGAGCCTGGGCGCTTCGGGCACCATCAGCGTGTGGGCCGACGTTCAGCCGCAGCTCGTGCACGACATGTGCCGCGCCTATCTGGACGGCGACGTGGAGCGCGCCCGCGATATCCAGATTGCCGGCCAGCCGCTCATCAATGCCCTCTTTAGCGAGGTCAACCCCATCCCCGTCAAGGAAGCACTCGCCCAGATGGGTATGATCGAGGCAAACTACCGCATGCCGCTGCGCCCCATGGCAGACGACACGCGCTCCGCACTTACCGATGCTCTGAAAGGAGCTGGTCTGCTTGATTAAGACCGTCATTATGGGAACGGGCCGCATGGGCTCGCTCATCCGCACCACCGCCGAGGGCATTGTCAACACCGCTGGAGAGCCCGTTTTTGACATCGTCGCCCAGATCGGCTTCGACTTGTCCGAGCTCGAGAGTGCACCGGCCGCCGATGTAATCATCGACTTCTCGAACGTCGTGACCTTCGATGCCGTTGTCGCCTATGTCGAGCGCACGGGTGCCGCACTCGTTTCCGGCACCACGGGCTATACGCCCGAGCAGGTGGATCGCCTGCGCGAGCTGGGTCAGAACGCCCGTGTTATGCACTCGGGCAACTACTCTATCGGTATCGCCGCCCTGCGCCATCTGGTTGCCCAGGCCACGCGCGAGCTGCCCGGCTTTGACTGCGAAATCGTCGAGACGCACCATAATCAAAAGGTCGACGCCCCCAGCGGCACTGCCAAGTTGTTGCTCGACGCCGTCGTCGAAGCCGAGCCCGAGGCAGGCTACCACCCCGTCTATGGCCGCGAGGGCATGTGCGGCGCGCGCGACCCCAAGGAGATCGGCATGCACTCGCTGCGCGGCGGCACCGTCGCCGGCGTGCACGAGGTAAGCTTTTTCGGCCAGGACGAGGAGGTCACGCTCGCGCACCGCGCCACGAGCCGTCAGATCTTCGTCAACGGCGCCCTGGCAGCCGCGCAGAAGCTCGTCACCCGCGAGCCTGGCTTCTATACGTTCGACCAGGTCATGTTTGCCTAACCAGGTATCAACCGGATCCACTCAAAGGAGAGACAGCAAATGAGTAATGCAGCCGAGATGGATGCACAGGAGATTATCAACTACATCGCAACCGCGCCCAAGAAAACGCCCGTCAAACTGTACGTGCGCGAAAAGCCGGGCATGAAGGTCCAGTGGGGCAATGCGCACGTCTACGGCGGTCGTCGTGGCAAGACCGTCTTTGGTGACTGGGATGAGCTCAAGGCAATCCTCGACGCCAACGCCGACTCCATCGACTACTACGACGTAGAGAACGACTGCCGCAACTCCGCCGTGCCCATGCTCGACCTCAAGGGTATCAACGCCCGCATCGAGCCGGGCGCGATCATCCGCGACCGTGTCGAGATTGGCGATCGCGCCGTCATCATGATGGGCGCCATCATCAACATCGGCTCCGTCATTGGCGAAGGCTCCATGATCGACATGGGCGCTGTGCTGGGCGGCCGCGCCACCGTGGGCAAGAACTGCCACATCGGCGCCGGCACCGTGCTGGCAGGCGTCGTGGAGCCCGCCAGTGCCACGCCCGTCATCATCGAGGACGACGTTATGATCGGCGCCAATGCCGTGGTCCTGGAGGGCGTGCGCGTGGGCAAGGGTGCTGTCGTTGCCGCCGGCGCCGTATGCGTCGACGACGTCCCCGCCGGCGCCGTCGTGGCCGGTGTCCCCGCCCGCGTCATCAAGATGCGCGACGAGAAGACCGACAGCAAGACCGGCCTGGAAGAGGGCTTACGTCAACTCTAGGGCTGCGCAGTTTTACCAAACCGCGCAACTAGTCGACGCTGCACTTTTGGTTCCGTCGTTCTAACGAACGACGGACCGGTCGACGCTGCAAACGCCCCTAAGCGGCAATCTGACGTTCAATCGTCGGTCGCGTA
>USQE01000200.1 GCA_900556675.1 uncultured Collinsella sp. | reverse complement strand
GGGTTGCCGCGATCTGCACAAGGTTTTCGATGATAACGTTAGTCATGGTGATATTCTCCTTTTCGATATGTATTTACACCTTTTTGGTGTAATCCAGACTGATCCAGCCTGCGCCGGATTTGAGCTTGCCCCACTTGGTCGCGCCGGTGCCCGCGCTCTCCGCGACAATGGTATAAACGCCGTGGTCACGGATGCAGCCGTTCGTGCCGTAGCCGGTGCCGGGGCCTTTGCGGATGTTCAGAGCGTCAGCGGTGATCTTCACCCGGTACACGCTGAAGCTGGGCGTCGGTGTAGCCGTCCCGCCCACGACGGACAGGAATTTGACGTTGATCGGGCTGCAAATGGCGTTCTTGCCGTCCACGCTCTTGTCGATGATGGCGCGGTCGCCGCTGACCTCGCGGACGATCCACTGCTTGGCGGCTACCCAGTTCGGGACGGCCTTGCCGCTGTAGTAGGTCGCGCCGGACAGGATGCGCACGACGTCGCCCTTCTTGATGGCGCTGGGGGTGGTAGGGGTAGTGGGCTTCACCGGCTCTGCCGCAGCGCCCAGCGCCGCAGTGACCTTCGCGGCAAGGTCGCCCATGCGGGCATACATCCAGTTGCCGGGGCAGCTCTTGTTGGCAAACCAGCGGTGGACGGTCAGGATCATTTCGTTGGCCTTGGGGGCGTAATTCAGGGTCTTGTCCTTGTCGCCCAGCCAAAGCAGCTTGGTTTTGCCATTGCGCTGGCAGATGTCCACGCAGAGCTTGATGAGGGTCTGATAGACCACATCCTTGAACGCATACGGTTCCGTGCTGTCGCTGGCGCACTCGATGGTCACGGCCCGCTGGTCGTTGGCATTGGAGGACGAACACCAGCTGCGGTTCTTCTCCTCGACATACATACCAACACGACCGTCAAGGCCGATGCCGTAATTGCAGCTGGCCTGCTTGGAAGTCGGCGTGAAGATGCGGCCCAGCGTCTCCACGCTGCACTGGCCGACTACGCAGTGCGGCGTGATACGGTCGATGCTGTGGGTGCGCTGCCCGCTGTGGTTCGGGCTGAGCTTCGTGTAGCTCACCATCGGCGAATTCGTGTAACTCATGATTTAGTCCTCCCCTTTGTTGTTGGAAAGCTCGTCCAGAGCTTCGGCGGTCAGTTCCGCCTCGGTGGTTTCGGTGGTGGTGGTTTCGGTTTCGGGGTTCATAGCGATTTCCTCCTTATGCAAAGTCATTATTTTTCAGCCGGTCGTCGTAGCAGCGCTCAATGTTGGCGATTGCATGGACGGCACGGTTGTTTTCGTAGTCTTTGTGACTATCACAGTATTTTTCATACTTGTCGATGACGTCCAAAATCTCGATGTAGTCCTCCCGTGTGTGCCGCGTATGCTCGACAAGCTCCATGTTGAAGCGGAGGATGTCTGCTCGCCAGCCGTTGGCCTCGCGCTTATCGGAAAGCGCCTTTTGGGCGGCCAGCTCCGATTTGATTTCCTTCTGTTCGACCTCCAAAGTGGTGAGCCGGTCCAGAACATCTTTGTTGAGCGCCCGGCCAATCGAGCGGGCCAGCGCAGACCACGGGTTGATCTTGATGGGGCTGATTTGCAGGATGGTCAGCAGCGCGAACAGACCGCCGCTGCCGCCCAGAAGGAGATCCTTCAGGGTCATGCGGACACCTCCCTCCAACCGGCAGGATAAGCAGAAGGCGACCACACATTGTTATCTATAAGGCTCTCGTAAACCTTTCCATTAAATCGGACGCGATCCCCCTTCTTGTAAGGGTTGGTGCTGTCCGGCTGCTCCCATTCGGGGATAACGTCGGGATCAGGGATAAGCACCTTTGCGAAAAGGGACGGTGCCGCATCGGGCGTCCAGCTGTCTTGCGCGGTGTGATCCTGCAAAACGGTATAAAGAATCCCGCCATGTCGGACCCGCCGCCCCGTTGTGTACACGGTGCCGGTCTTCCACGCCGGGAAAAGTTCGACCGCCTCAAGGGCGGTCGTGTCGTCAAAATTCTGTGCTGCGGTTTCAATCAGAGGCCGCAGCTTTTGTGCGAGGGCTTTCAGCGTCATTCGTCCGTCACCCCCAGCAGGATTTTTGCCGCTGCCAGCTCATCTTCGAGGGCCAGCACCTTTTCGGTGAGCTGCGCGCGGGTGAGGATTTCCGTTCCGGGGTCGTCGGGCGGATTGACCGGCGTATCGTCGTCGGGGTCCGTGGTGCCGACCTGTGCCGCAAGCTCCTCATATTCTGCAAGGGTAATAGAAACGGCGCTGAGAAGTTCGTCACTCTCAACGCCGCTTAGCTGCTTCCCCTGAAGCTGATAGATTGTGTTCCCGTCGCCGGACATGACGCCCTGCGCGTCCCGTTTGTCGCACCGGATAAGAATGCCGTTGCGGGTCTGCCAACAGACGTAGACGGGATCGGCAAGCGCTTCTACGCTTTTGACCGTGCCGTCAGCAGACAGGATTTTGAAGTAGACCATAGCAGTCCTCCTTGCTGTTTATAAAAAGGTTGGTGTACAGTGCGCCCATGTTTTGAACGGTGTGCCATGCGTTGAATCGCGCGGCATAGCTGCGCCAGCTTTGCCACGTCGCATAGATGTCCGCGAAGGTCATTTTACCGCGCAGGTATTTCCTGTGTAGCTTTTTCATTTTCTGCCGCATCTTCGTGACGCTGCGCTTATAGATTTTCCGGACGACCTTGCCGGTTTTTGTGATGAAGAAACGCACCTTCAACCAAGAAAAGCCGTGGCTCAGCTTGACGATCTGCGTTTTCTTCTCATTCAGGGTAATGCCAAGCTCGGCGCATATCGCCCGGATATGTGCCACGCAGTTTTGAAAATAGGCTTTAGATGTGTGGATCAGGTAGCCGTCGTCCATGTACCGGCCATAGCCGCGCACCTGCAAAACCTCCTTGACATAGTGGTCAAGACGGTTTGCAGAGGCGAGGGCCAGCACCTGACTGATCTGACTGCCCAGCCCCATACCCTTATCGCCGAAAGCGTCGATGAAATGCTCTGTGAGCGCAAGAAGCCGTTCGTCGGTGAATTCCTTATGCAGGATCGCTTTCACGACCTCATGGGAAACGTTGTCGAAGAATTTAGAGAAATCAAACAGCAGGATATAGCCCTCATTGCCGTATTTCCGGTAGTGCTCATGGAGATGCTGCGTGATCCGGCGCGTGGCAAAATCGTAGCCCTCGTTCTTCATGGACGCGCCGTTGTCGTAGACGAATGTGCGCTCA
>USQE01000199.1 GCA_900556675.1 uncultured Collinsella sp. | reverse complement strand
GTAGAGCTTGAGTGCGCCGAGCCCTGTCTTATCTGGTACAGCTTTATCTGCAACATCGAGGGCCAGCCTGAGGTCCGCTTGGGTGCACCGCAGGGCCGCACCGGTGGCGAGGGTGTGACCTACGACTATGCCGAGGTCCCGTCGTTCCAGATTACCGTCTACAAGCACCGCGAGAACCGTCCCACCTGGTACGAGCGCGGTATGGTCTACCAGATCTTCCCCGATCGCTACGCCCGCGACGAAAACTGGCGCGAGCGCACGCTGGCAGAGGTCGAAAAGCCACGCAACGGAATCCAGCGCCGCATGGTCGAGGACTGGAATGAACCGCCCGAGTACGAGCGCGCAGAAGACGGCTCCATCAAGACCTGGGATTTTTACGGCGGCTCGCTCAAGGGTATCCAAAATGACCTGCCCCGCATTGCCGAGCTAGGCTTTACGGCCATCTACCTCAACCCCATCTTTGAGGCCGCGAGCAACCACCGCTACGATACGGCCGATTACACCAAGATCGACCCGATTCTGGGCACCGAGCAGGACTTTACGGAGCTGTGCAAGGCGGCCGAGAAGCTCGGCATTTCTATCATCCTGGACGGCGTCTTCAACCACACGGGCGACGATTCGATCTACTTTAACCGCTACGGCAATTATCCCGGCGTCGGTGCTTGGCAGAGCGAGGACTCGCCGTGGCGCGATGCGTTTTACTTCCATGAAGACGGTTCGTATGACTGCTGGTGGGGCGTGGGCAACATGCCCGCCATCAACGAGAGCTCCGAACTGGTGCGCGAGCGGCTCCTGGGCAAGGACGGCGTGATCCGCAAATGGCTGCGCGCCGGTGCCCATGGTTGGCGCCTGGACGTGGCCGACGAGCTTTCCGACGACTTCCTGGCCGAAATCAAAAAGGCCGTGCTCGCCGAGAAGCCCGACGCGCTGCTGCTCGGCGAGGTCTGGGAAGACGCCTCCAACAAGATCAGCTATGGCCACCTGCGCCGCTACCTGCAGGGCTCTGAGCTCGACTCCGCTATGGACTACCCTTTCCGCGACATGGTCATCGGTTTTTTGATGGGCTACAAGAACGCCTATCAGGCTGCCGAGGATATCGAAACCCTGCGCGAGAACTACCCGCGCGAGGCACTGGCCTGCGCGCTCAATCTGCTTTCGAGCCACGACCGCCCGCGCATTATCTCGGTGCTCGGCGGTGGCCCCGACGAGTCGCAGCTGCCCGAGAGCGAGCGCAGCAAGTGGCGCCTAGACGACAACTCCATGGGTCTGGCCAAGAGCCGCTTTTGGTTGGCGACGCTCATGCAGATGACCTTCCCGGGTGTGCCCTCGATCTATTACGGCGACGAATACGGCTTGGAGGGCCTCACCGATCCGGGCAACCGCCGCACCCTGCCGACCAAGGACCAACTCCACGACTTCGATACGCTAGCCATCGTTAAGAACGCATCTGCCATTCGCCGCGCGTTACCGTTTATGGTCGATGGCGAGATCAAGGCCTTTGCGCTCAACGACGACGTCTTGGCCTACACCCGCACGGGCAAAGACGGCGAGGCCGCGACGGTTATCATCAACCGCAGCCTGCGCAATTCGCACTGCGTGACGATCCCGGCGCTCGGCGAATGTGCTAGCGACGTGATCAGCGGACACGAGTGCGAAATCCACAACGGCACAGTCACGCTCGACTTGTACCCGCTGGGCTCTTCGATCATCTATCACCATGCCGAGAAGCGCCTGCAGGAGCCGCTCGATCATGGCGCGGGCGTCGTGTGCCACATCACCTCGGTGCCGACCGATGACGGCAAGCCTGGCACGATCGGTGCGCCCACGCGTCGTTTTATCGACCACCTGGCTGCCATGGGCATGCGCTACTGGCAGGTCCTGCCCGTCAATCCCACGGACTTCTTCCGCTCCCCCTACGCCGGTCCTTCGGCCTTTGCAGGCAATATCGACCTGCTGCCCGAGAGCCACGAGGAGCTGGCTGCCGACTTCGTCACCTGGAAGACCCGCGGCGGCGAGGATGCCGACCCGCTGTACACGGCGTTTAAACATCGCAATGCCGATTGGCTCGAGAAGTACTGCGTCTACATGGCGGTAAAGAAGCACTTTGAGGGGCTGTCGCGCCACGATTGGCCGGCGGATGTCGCGCGCTACAACGAGCATCTGATCGATGACAAGCGCTTCCACGATGAGGCCGAGCTGCAGGCGTACATGCAGTATCGCTTTGACCTTGCCTGGTGCGAGCTTATGAACTATGCGCATAAGAAGGGCATCGAGGTCATCGGCGATATCCCCATGTATGTCTCGGATGATTCGGCCGACGCGTGGAGCGAGCCCGAAAACTTCTGGCTGTCCGACACCGGTAAGGCGATTGAGATTTCGGGCGCGCCGCCCGACAACTTTGCGCCCGCGGGTCAGGTTTGGGGAAACCCCACCTTCCGCTGGGATCACAAAAAGGAAAACGGCTATAGCTGGTGGATGGATCGCCTACGTCGTGCGTTTTCGCTCTACGACCGCGTGCGCCTGGACCACTTCCTGGGCTTCCACAGCTACTTTAGCATCCCCGCCGGCAAGGCCTGTGCCGACGGCCGCTGGCTGGCTGGCCCGGGCAAAGACCTGTTCCAGACCGCCTACGACGAGCTGGGTCCGCTCAACTTTATTGCCGAGGATCTGGGCTATCTGACGCCTGGCGTTCGCGCCATGGCTTCTACCTGCGGCTTCCCCGGCATGGACGTGCTGGAGTTTAGCAACTACGACGTTCGCTGCGGAATTCATCCCACACCGGGCAAGATCCTGTACACCTCGACGCACGACACCTCAACGCTTGCCGGATGGTGCACGCATTCCTTTGCGGGCGGCGACGAGCCGAGCGGCATTGCATTGGCAAGCGAGCTCATGGGCGATGCCCTGGCAAGCGATGCTCCACTCGTGATGATGCCGCTGCAGGACGTGCTGGGGCTGGGCGACGATGCACGTATGAACGTGCCGGGCGTGGCAACGGGCAACTGGACCTGGCAGGCGCAAGAGGGCGGCGTTGCGGCGGCCGAAGAGAAAACTGCGAAGCTCCTGCGCAGCACCCATAGATTCTGGGGCGAAGCGTGATAAAACCCCCGATATAGGGTACAGTTACAGCTGTTTGAATTTTTGCGGGCAGAGCGATCTGCCCGCTTTGTGCTGAAAAGGAAGTATTATGGCGCGCTACGATTACAAGTGCACGAGCTGCGGCAACGTGTTTGAGGTTGAGCACC
>USQE01000198.1 GCA_900556675.1 uncultured Collinsella sp. | reverse complement strand
TCTCCCTTGGCCTCACTGGCCTTATGTACTGGCTCATCAAGAAGAACGTCAACACCGGTTGGCTTCTCGTGATCGCCATCGTGGGCGGCATCGCCCTCTCCGCGGCCGGCATCCTGGCCTAGTCGCGACTAAGCGCCTAACCGCTTTCCCCCGGGGGCCTGCCTGGCATCCCATACCCCAGGCAGGCTTCCATCCCTATACGTGACAAAGGGCAGTCCCTTTGTCACATCCTCAACGGGCCGGCGACTCGGTCCAAACCACGGTAACCCTGCGAGCGCCCGGCAATGTGGCGCCGCAAAAATCGAAAGGAATGTGTCAGATGTACGAGATCGACCTTAACCTCCCTAAGCAGATCGTCGCTGACGTCCTGTCCAACCACGAGATCCACAGCGTCGCCTTCGTCGGCTGCGGCGCTTCCATGTCCGACCTTTACCCCGCCAAGTACTTCCTGGCCAACAACACGGACAAGCTGAACGTTCAGATCTTCACCGCTAACGAGTTCAACTACGACACGCCTTCCTGGGTCAACGAGCACACCTTCGTGATCACCTGCTCCCTCGGTGGCTCCACGCCCGAGACCGTCGAGGCCAACAAGACCGCCAAGAAGCACAACTGCCCGGTCGTCTCCCTCACCAACAAGGCTGGCTCCGCTCTGACCGTCGACGCCGACCATGTCATCGTTCACGGCTTCCACGCCAACTACGCTGCCAAGTGCGAGAAGCCCGGCTATGCCATCGCTCTTGCTGTCGAGATCCTTCAGCAGACCGAGGGCTATGACCACTACGAGGACATGATCACCGGCCTCACCAACGTCTTCGATCTCTGCGAGAACGCCGCTCAGCACTGCAAGAAGCTCGCCAAGAAGTTCGCCGAGGACTTCAAGGACGACAAGATGATTTACTTCATGGCTTCCGGTGCCTCCGAGAAGATGGCTTATTCTCACGCCGCCTTCCTGTTCACCGAGATGCAGTGGATCGACGCCGCCGCCTACAACACCGGCGAGTACTTCCACGGCCCGTTCGAGGTTTCCACCGAGGGTAAGCCCTACGTCTTCTTCATGTCCGATGGCGCCACCCGTCCGATGGACGCCCGCGCCCTCACCTTCCTTAAGCGCATGGGCGCCAAGGTCGCTCTGATCGACTCCAAGGACTACGGCCTGGCTGACGTCGTGCCCGCGAGCGTCGTCACCTACTTCAACCCGCTGCTGCACCTTGCCGTTATGCGTGAGTACGGCAACCAGATCGCCGAGGCCCGTCAGCACCCGCTGACCATGCGTCGCTACATGTGGAAGCTTTCCTACTAATCACAAGTAAGTAGACCTTACGGGTTGATTGAGAGGGGATGGGGTTTGCGCCCCGTCCCCTTTTTGCTCTGGGGAGAGCGTGTCTGTCGCGTCGCAAAGCCCCAGATAAAACCTACCAAAATAAACCTGTCCCTTTTTGGCAGGTGGGAGGAGATGCGTATGATCAAGGCAGTGCTGTTTGACATGGACGGCGTGCTGGTCGATACCGAGTGGTTCTACAACCGCCGCCGCGTGGCGTTTATGGAAGAGAAGGGGTTCCACTTTGATGAGATTCCCGATCTTTCGGGGTCTAATGAGCCCGCCATTTGGAAGTCTCTCGTGCCCGACGATGTTGAGCTACGCGAACGCCTGCGCGTGGAGTATAAGCAGGTCTACAGCCCGGACCATCCCGTTCCGTATGCCGAGCTGCTCAACAAGCAGACGGAGCCGGTGATGCGCGAGCTGCACGAGCGTGGCGTGAAGTGCGCTATCGCGAGCTCGTCCTATCGCGAGCTGATCGACGAGCTGGTGGAGATTGCCGGTATCGCCGACGTGCTGGACTACACCATCAGCGGTCACGAGTGCAGCGCGTTTAAGCCCGACCCCGAGATCTACCTGCGTGCCATGGAGGCGCTGGGGGTGGAGCCTGCCGAGTGCCTGGTTATCGAGGACTCGCCTTTGGGCATCGAGGCTGGCAAGCGCTCCGGCGCCCGAGTCCTGGCGCTGCGTCCGCACGAGGGCGTCAACCTGGACCAGTCCGCCGCCGACGTCGTCATCGACAACCTGACCGACATCCTACCTGCCATTTAGGGACAGGTTTATTTTGGCAGGTTTTATCTGGGCAAACGCCGAATTTGCCGTGAAGGGACCGCTCTCTTCACGGCGTTTTTCTTTTGAGCGGCCTCACGGTCCTTCTGATGGTTGTCGAGAGAGGGTGAATTGAAGCGCCCCCGTACGCTCCATGCTACAATCGCGGGCACGCCTCACAACTATATCTGCCTTCGAAAGGAGCCTACGTGGCGAACGCCATCGATCAGCTCACGGACCGCGTGCTCGTGCTCGGCCGCCTCACCATCGTCCGCCGCGCCATCACCGCCGTGGCGGTCACCATTTCCGCCGTTCTCCAGACATTCCTGATCCAGGCGTTCATTCGGCCCGCCGACCTGCTTCCGAGCGGTCTCACCGGCGTCGCGGTCCTGCTCGATCGCGTTACTTCGCTTGGCGGCGTTCACATCGACATCTCGCTCGGTATGCTTGCACTCAACATCCCCGTGGCGCTCCTATGCTGGAGCGGCATTAGCAAACGCTTCGTCATCTTCTCGATGATGCAGGTCGTGCTTTCATCGCTGTTCCTCAACGTCTTTCACTTCGCTCCGTTTTTGGGCGACAAGATCATGCTCATCATTTTTGGCGGCGTGGTCTCGGGTCTGGGCGCTGCCATCGCGCTCAAGTCCGGCGCATCCACCGGCGGCACCGACTTTATCGCGCTGTGGGTCTCCAACCACACGGGCAAGACCATCTGGGGCGTCATCTTTGGTTTCAACTGCTTTATCCTGGCGATCTTTGGTTTTATGTTTGGCTGGGACAAGGCAGCGTACTCCATCGTGTTCCAGTTTATTTCGACCAAGACCATTGACAGCTTCTATCGTCGCTACGACCGCGTGACGCTGCAGATTACGACGCACAAGGCGGACGAGGTCATGACCGCCTATGTTGACCATTTTCAGCACGGCAGTAGCTGCGCCGAGGTCATTGGCGGATACAGCCGCGAAAAGATGTACCTGCTGCACGCCGTTGTCTCGACCTACGAGAGCCAGGACATTATCAAGCTGGTGTGCGACATTGATCCCGGCGCCGTGATCAATGTGTTCCACACGCTCAACTTTGTGGGCGGCTGGTGGGGCGGTCATGTCGACGAGCCCATGCCCACGGCCGTACCCGATCCCGACAAGCCCGCGCGCATGGCC
>USQE01000197.1 GCA_900556675.1 uncultured Collinsella sp. | reverse complement strand
ACCGACGATATTCCCGACCTGCGCGCTTTGCGTATGTCGCCGGCGATCGACGTCTATGCCGCGGCAAGCACGGTTTACGAGCTCATTGCCGGCGTCGCGCCATACGAAGCTGCGCCGAGCACTTCGGGCACCTCGGGTTCGCGCAAAAAGACGCGCGACATCGCCAGCCCCTACCGTCTCAAGATGGACACGCTGCCCGACTATCCCATTGGTGCCCATGCGCCCGGTTGCGATTTGACTCAGCTGCTTCGTCGTGAGCCCGATGTGGCGCTCGCCGCGGCTGAGCAGGCCCAGCAGTTGGGGCTTGAGCCGGATTCCGAGGAGCTACGCGATGCGCTGGCGTTTGTCGATGCCCAGCTGTTCGACGTGGTGATGGCCTGTCTGTCCAGCCATCAAAAAGATCGTCCCGAGCCGGCGGCGGTCGAGGCGGCGCTCTCGGCGTTTTGTGACCACTATGCACAAAATGTCGGTCGTTCGCTCCGCGGCGAGCCGCTCACGCCGTGCCCCATGGATGCGTCCGGCCGCGCGGTTCGTCGCGCGCTGATGGTCGGCGCGGCGGTCGTCTGTGGCGTGGTTTGGGCTGTGGTCGTGGTTTCGGCCGCGCTGCTGGCGTCGGGCGCTCGCGTGACGGCGACTTTGGGATCGCTCGTGTGGTCTGGGCCACTACCGGGTATTATTGCCGCACTGGCGTTGGCGCTACCAGGCATGGCCGGCGTTGCCGCGGGGGCACTTGCGCGCGATCGGCGCTCGGGGTTCCTGCAGGGTGTGCTTGCGCTTTCTGCCTGCGAGGCTCCGGTGCTGGTTGTGGCTGCATGTAGCGTATTTTCCCAACGCGCCGTGATGGGCGGCCTTGTTGCCGCTCTGGTTGCAACCTATACGCTTACGTGGTTTTTACTTGCGATGGGCTTTGCCTTTGAGCTTCCCGTTTCGGCACCGCGGCGCACAAAAGCCCAGATGGCGACTCCGCTTGCCGGTGGAGCCGCAGCTGCCCGTACTTTTGGCGGACCTGTCGAAGTATCGTCCGATTCTATTTCTACGACCAAGGAGGCCTAGGTCATGGCATCTCAAGTTGAGCTCACCCCATGCGGGGCCATGTTTGACATCTTTAAGCGCGCGGCGCATCTGAGCCATATCGAGCTGTGCGGCTTGGTGCTTTCGTCCCGTCCGCTCGCCGACGGCCGCAGCCCGCAGAGCCGGGCCGCCGATCGCTCTTGGGTTTCCCGCTTTATCGTTCGCGCGCCGGTCGGCACGCTTCAGCAGCGCTACTTTGCCGAATACGGTACCTCGGCTGCGCGTATTATGTCGCAACTGGCCCTGCGCCAGCGAAATCCCATGGACTCCACGGCTGTGATCAATATGGTGTGCGGTCCTGCAGGTGAACCGATGGTACGCGCACTCGAAGAGTGCCACCAGGACACGAATCTCTATCGCAACGCGCTCGATCGCCTGTCCCAGGCGGCAGAACTCATGCCTGCCGAGCGCGCCGAGGCCGTGCTGGTGCTGTTTGTCGCCGTCGGTTGTTCGGCGGATGTGCGGTCCTCGGTGAACTATGCCATCGACTACGCGCACGCGACCTGTGGCGGAGGAACATTCACGCCGCGTTCGCTTGGCATGTCGATGACCGCGGGCGAACGCGAACCCGCCCCGGCGCACCCCTTGGGCTTGCTGCGCGTACAAAACAGTTTTGTCGTGAGCGCCCCGCGCTGGATTCAGCCGAGCGAGCAGGGTGTTGAGATTGGCGCGCTGGCCACTGGTGAGGGCGATATTACCGACGTCGGCGACGATGTCTCGGCCCGCCATGCTCATATCTGGTGCGATGCTCAAAATATCTGGCACGTCGAGGACTTGTCGTCCACCAACGGAACCGTGGTGGTAAACGGGGCCACGCGCGTCTGCATTCAGGTCGAGCCCGGCCGTTCCGCCCAACTCAATCCCGGCGACGAGCTCAAGCTCGGCGAATCCACTACCTACGCCATCCTCTTCGGTGCTCTCTAGCCGGCAGATAGGGACGTTTCTTTTCTGCCGGCACTTGGGGACACTCCTCGGCGCGCCAGAGCCAGTCGCCCGGGGATGGAGGGGCCATTTTGGCCCTTGGCGGTCAGTCGGGGCGAAACTAGAAGATCTTTCCGATTCGCGGCTGTTCATGCTTGTAGAGCATCTAAAACAATAGGATGTTATTCTGGAATATGCCGGGTGCGTGAACTTGCCTGTCTTAGCCTTAATAAGGTATAGGGGAGTTTGGCTCAGGGGTTCCGTCTTGTTCTTCAGCGCAGTATTGTGGGACAGATTTGCTGAGATTGGCGCCTTACACCGCAGAGCGCACGGAAGGCTCTCGATTTGTGTTCTGGCCCCAGAATACAGGGCCTGATACTTACCAACTGTGGCATGGATGTAACATCTGTAGAAATCAACCCTTTTGTTGTCGACCTTTGTAAGAAAAACACTGCCATCAACTCTTTGGATGACGAAACTAGGGTGCTTGAGGGGAGCCTTTACTCCCCTCTGAGAGATGACTCATGTTTTTCGCTTGTCGTTGTGAATCCTCCGTTACTGCCGATTCCGGATGAGATTCCTTATCCCTTCGTTTGAGATGGAGGACAATCGGGTCTGGATAAAACACTTCGTATTCTTAAGGGTGGCGATACGCATTTAGAGAAAAACGGTAAATACTGCTAATAGGGGTGACGACGATGGTGCAGGGGCGACCCGCGATGCTCTCATCAATACGTCGGATACTTGGGAAATCAGGTCTAGATGCATGTATGATGATGCTGTGTGGCTATTCAATTAATCCGCGTTCCGAATGGGTGCAGGGTATAGCTGCGACATCGTTTGCTTTTGACCCGGCGCGATACTCAGATATTTCTGAGGCGGTTGACGAAGTTTATACGCACTATGCCGCGCAAGGCGTTTCGGAAGTTTGCACATCTACGTTACGGGCTTAGGTTTCTTCAAGCGAGCAGGCCGGTTGCGTTATTTCGAGCGATTTTTCTAGTCTAGACGACAAAAGGCAAAGGATTTGATGGGTATAAAACGCGGACGTTTGTGGGCGGATGCTCAAATCTATTGTGGCAATCGGGCGGTTGAAAAAGATATTTCAACCGCCCGATTGCCAGGTTCGTCGGAGGAGATGTCCGATTCCGACTCTCTTGTAGGAAGAGCTTGAGATCGTATTGGCCCAAGGCAATCTTAAAGCAGTCTCATTGGCAAATCTTCGCTCCTGTTGTGTTGAGGTGTAAGGTATCAGTGATTGATGT
>USQE01000196.1 GCA_900556675.1 uncultured Collinsella sp. | reverse complement strand
CGGACGTGAACCTGAAGAAGGCCGGTCTTTACCGCTATGTGCAAAGCCCCACCTTTGAGATTCTGCTTTTCGCGTACAGCTTCGACGGTGCGCCCACTCAGGTCATTGACATGGCGCAGGGCGAAAAAATCCCTCTGGAAGTTATTCACGCACTGACAGACCCGCAGTGCCTGAAGCACGCCTACAATGCGGCCTTTGAATGGTACTGCCTCAGGAAGTACATGGGCGCACAGCTCCCGCCTTCACAGTGGCGTGACACGATGCTGCACGGCCTGTATGCCGGTTACACCGCAGGTCTGGACGCGACAGGCCGGGCGCTGGGCATTCCGGAGGATAAACAGAAACTGGCTACCGGCAAGGCCCTGATCCGCTATTTCTGTGTGCCCTGCAAGCCCACGAAGTCGAACGGCGGCAGGACACGAAACTACCCGCACCACGACCCCGAAAAATGGGAGCTATTCAAGACCTACAACGGTCAAGACGTTGTGGCAGAAATGGAGATCGAACGCCGTCTATCCGTGTTTCCTGTGCCGGATTTCGTTCAGAAGCAGTGGGAAACGGATCTTCTTATCAACGCGCGCGGTGTGGCAGTCGATATGGATTTCTGCGAGGGCGCGTTGGAGCTGGGCGAAACCATCCGCGCGCAGCTCACCGACGAGGCCGTCCAGCTTTCCGGGCTGCAAAACCCCAACAGCGTCAAGCAGCTTGCCCGCTGGCTGTCCGCTGAAACCGGCGACGACATTACCTCTCTCCGCAAGGAGACGATCAAAGAGCTGCTGGGCCGCGACAACGCCGACCACGTTCAGCGGATGCTGGAAATCCGGCAGGAGCTGGGTAAAACCAGCACCAAGAAATACGACGCCATCGAGGCCGCTGTATGCGACGACGGGCGCGTCCGTGGGCTGCTTCAGTTCTACGGCGCAAACCGGACGGGGCGCTGGGCCGGACGTCTGGTGCAGGTCCAGAATCTGCCCCGAACCTACACGGAGCCGCTGGAATTCGCCCGTGAGCTGG
The DNA here is from genome assembly GCA_900556675.1 of uncultured Collinsella sp. GTDB lineage: Bacteria > Actinomycetota > Coriobacteriia > Coriobacteriales > Coriobacteriaceae > Collinsella. Next base: position 2,250 of record USQE01000196.1, on the reverse strand, counting down.
TCAAGGGCCGTAAGCTCGACGCGCTGCGGACGGTCTACGGCTCTCCGAATGATACGCTGTCACAGCTTATCCGCACCGCGTTTGTGGCTGCCCCCGGCAACGTCCTAATCGACGCCGATTTCTCCGCCATCGAAGCCCGCGTCATATCGTGGCTGGCCGACGAGGAGTGGCGGCTTGAGGTTTTCCGCACACACGGCAAAATCTATGAAGCGTCCGCCTCTCAGATGTTCGGTGTCCCGCTGGAACGGATCAAGAAGGGCAACCCCGAATATTCCCTCCGACAGCGCGGCAAGGTCGCAGAATTGGCCCTCGGCTATCAGGGTGGCGTTCCCGCCATGCGGCAGATGGACACCGGCAAGCTGCTTGCTGACCTGCCGGACGAGGAAATCAAAGACATTGTGGACAAGTGGCGCAACACAAACCCAAAAATTCGCAACCTTTGGTACAGCTTCAACGACGCGGCGATCCGCGTCATCCAGAACGGCGGTTCTCTCCGTGTTCGTTGCTGCACCTTCGCGCGGGAGTGCGACTGCATCCGTGGTACGACCTGCATGACCGTCTCGCTTCCCTCCGGTCGCAAGCTCTACTATGTCGAACCCTCTGTCGGAGAAAACCGCTGGGGCGGTCCGTCCATCACTTATATGGGCGTGAACGACAAGAACAAGTGGGGCCGCATCGAAACCTACGGCGGAAAGCTGGTGGAGAACGTCGTACAGGCTATTGCCCGCGACTGTCTGGCGCAGGCCATTGAACATCTTGAAGCTGCCGGGCTGCCCGTGGTTTTCCACATCCATGACGAGGTGGTCATCGACACCGCAGCATTTGACACCAACGACGCCATGCTTGACAAGGTGGTCAAGATCATGTCAACCCCGATCCCGTGGGCTGAGGGCCTGCCCCTCGGCGCTGACGGCTGGGTCGGAGCATTTTTCAAAAAAGATTAAGGAGGCAACCTTTTATGTTTATCAAGACTTCTACTACCAACGAAACCACATGGGCCGCGCTGAAGGCGGCGGTCGATAACGGCGCCATCGCGCAGGGCGATTTGGTCATCTTCAATCTGAAGAACGGCGAGGAAGTGGCCGTGAGAGCTACACAGGACAAGAAGGGCAAGTGGTTCTTCGTCCTCGAAGACTGCCTCGCTGACGAGCACTGCATGAACAAGCGCCCCACCAACAAGGGTGCGTGGGCTGCCTGCGATATGCGGCAGTATCTCAACAATACCGTGTTCGCCCTTCTGCCGGACGAGCTTCAGGCGCTTATTGCGCCGACGACAATCGTCCAGATCGTGGACGGTGAGCGCGTAGAAACCGAAGACAAGCTGTTCTTGCTCTCCAAGACGCAGGTGTTTGGCAAGGGCCGCTGGTCGGATCGTGAGCCGGAGGACACGCAGCTTCTGTGCTTCCTCCGCGAGAAGGACCGCGTGAAGGAGTGCGGCGACAATGGAACATGGTGGTGGTGGCTGCGGTCGCCTGGCAATTATCAGAATTATGCCGCCCATGTCCTCAGTGACGGCTCGGTCTATTACCGTGGTTACAATATCAACTATGATCATTTCTGCGTTCGCCCCGCTTTATGGATAAGCATTGAATAGAATTGCCCGTATAATAACCACAGGTGCAGACAAGCCGGGTCGGAGTATGCGCCCTAAATACAATAAAAGGCTGTAAACACAAAAGCGCCGGGAGGGGGGTAAGCTGCCCTCCCGGCGTTTTTATATTGCTTTGCCGGCGTTTCAGCGGGCAAAACGGGAAAGAAAGGCCTTAAGGCGCTCGTTTGCCGGGTTATCCATAACCTCATCCGGCCGCCCCTGCGCCGCTATGCTGCCGCCGTCCAGGAACACCACGCGGTCCGCCGCCTCCCTTGCAAAGCTCATCTCATGCGTAACCACCACCATGGTCATGCCCGATGCCGCAAGCTCCCGTATAACGGCAAGTATCTCCCCGGTAAGCTCCGGATCCAGCGCGCTTGTAGGCTCGTCAAAAAAGAGGATATCCGGGTTTAAGGCCAAAGCGCGCGCGATGGACACCCGCTGCTGCTGCCCGCCGGAAAGCTCGCAGGGGTAGGCCGCCGCCTTATCCGCAAGCCCCATGCGCTCCAAAAGCGACAGGGCCTTTTGTTTCGCCTCCTCTTTTGACACGCCGCGCGTAAGGGTGGGCGCAAGGGTTATATTCTGCATTACCGACATATGCGGAAAAAGGTTGAAGTTCTGAAACACCAGCCCGAAGCTTGCGCGAATACGGGCAAGCT
>USQE01000195.1 GCA_900556675.1 uncultured Collinsella sp. | reverse complement strand
AGCTTTTCTTTTGGGCACCACGGCGAGCGCGAGTGTTATAGCTCGAGCGCGTGGCCGGAGCAACGCCGTGCGAGCCATGAGTATGATGTGCGTGGGAGCGTGATTGCGGTGCCTGTCCCTGCGTACGCTGGGCAGGAGCCTGCTGCTTAAAGCGGGAACCGCCCGCGGGCTGCGCGGGACGAGCGGCGGGCCGTTGAGCAGTACGCCGAGTAGGTTGAGCCGAACGCTGCGTCGGTTGCATCGGACGCTGACCGGACGATACAGGGCGTGGCGCAGGCTGTCGTGTACGATTCGGCTGGCGCGGATCGAAAGCGCTAGACATGCGAAACCTCCTCGTTTTTGCGATCGAGCCACGTCTGCAAGAACAGGCTGGCGGCGATCATGTCGATCTTGCCCCTCATCTGCTTTTCGTTGAGTCCCTGCTCGCGCAGGATACGCTTGGCCTCTTGCGAGGACAGGCGCTCGTCCTCAAACTCCAGCGGAAGATCGAGCTCGTCGGCGATCTTTTGCGCTATGGCGGCAACGCGCTCGGCCTGGGGGCCAGGCTCGCCGGCCATGGTCAGGGGACGCCCGCTTACCAAGATGTCGGGCTCATAGTCCTCGACCAGGTAACGGAACGTCTTGGCCATACCGGTAACCTCAGCGGCCGGAAGCACCTTGACGGGCATCGCCATCTTGCCATCACGGCTCGAGACGGCGATGCCGATCCTGGTCTCCCCTATGTCCAGCGCGAGCGCGACCACAGCGACTACTTAGGCGCCGAGCGCGGTCTTGGCGGCCGCGAGGGCATCGGCGATACCGGCAGCGTTCTTGCCACCGGCCTGGGCCATGTTGGGACGGCCGCCACCGCGACCATCGACCAGACCCGCGATCTGCTTGATCACGTTGCCGGCGTGGAAACCGGCCTTCACGGCGTCATCGGAGCCGGCGGCGAGCAGGGCCGGGGTGCCCTTCTCGGTCACGCTGGCAACAACACAGGCAACGGGACCGGCGACCTTCTGGTGCACGGTATCCCAAACGTTGCGCAGGTCGGCGGCCTCAAGGCCCTGGAGCTCAGCGACGACGAGCTTATAGCCGTCGAGCTCGACGGCACCCTCGATGGCGCTGGAGATAGCGTCGGAGGAGCCACCGGTCAGCGCCTTCTTGAGCTTGTTAGACGTCTCGCGCAGCTCGGCCTGCAGGTTCTCCACACGAGCGGGAACCTCGTCAACGCGGCACTTGAGCGCAGCGGCAGCGGCGTCAACGAGTGCCAGGCGGTCGGCCATGTAGTCGAGGGCGCCCTTGGAGGTCACGGCCTCGATACGGCGGACATTCGAGCCCGTGGAGGACTCGGAGATAATCTTGAACAGGCCGATCTCGGCAGTGTTGGCAGCATGCGTACCACCGCAGAGCTCGCGAGAGAACGGCTGGTCCTCGGCGCCCACGGAAACGACGCGGACGACGTCGCCATACTTCTCGCCAAACAGGGCGACGCCGCCGGCGGCCTTGGCCTCGTCGATGCCCATGACGCGGGTCACGACCGGCTTAGATGCGAAGATCTGCTGGTTGACCAAGTCCTCGACAGCCTTGAGCTGCTCGGAGGACAGAGCCTCAAAGTGCGTGAAGTCAAAGCGCAGGTGCTCGGGCGTCACCAGCGAGCCGGCCTGGGAGACATGCTCGCCCAGGACCTGCTTAAGGGCGGCGTCGAGCAGGTGCGTGGCGGTGTGGTTGCGGCGCAGGAAGCCACGGCGCTCGGCATCGAGCGCGGCGGTCACGGTAGCGCCGACGGTCAGCGTGCCCTCGGCAACGTGGGCGACGTGGGCATACAGGCCGTTGTGGTTCTTGGTATCGGAAACGGACAGCGAAACGCCCTCGGCGGAAAGCTCGCCGGCATCGCCCTGCTGGCCACCCATCTCGGCATAGAACGGGGTGCGGTCGAGCACGACCTCGACGTCCTCGCCGGCGACAGCGGACTCGACGGACTCGCCGTTGCGAACGATGGCAACAACCTTGGCGCCCTCGATGACGTCGTTGTCATAGCCGTCGAACTCGGTCGGAGCGACCTTGTCTGAAAGCTCGACCCACACGTCGTTGAAGCTACCCCAGGCGTCGCCCTTGGCATTGGCGCGAGCACGGGCCTTCTGGTCCTCCATACAGGCGGTGAAGCCGTCCATGTCGACGTCATGGCCAGCGGCGCCCGCGATCTCGACGGTCAGGTCGATGGGGAAACCAAAGGTGTCGTGCAGCTTAAAGGCGACGTCGCCCGGAAGCACGGCTCCCTCGGCAAGCGCTGCCAGGGCCTCGTCCAGGTAGACGCGTCCGTTGTCGAGCGTCGTGGAGAAGCGCTCCTCCTCGGAAGCGACGATACCCTTGACGAGCGCGACGTTCTTGAGCAGCTCGGGGTAGGCCTCGCCCATCTGGGCGTTGACCTCGTCGATAAACTTGGTCAGGAAGGCGCCCTCGATGCCCAGCAGGCGACCGTGGAACACAGCGCGGCGGAGCAGGCGACGCAGGACGTACTCGCGGCCCTCGTTACCGGGGAGGATGCCGTCCGAGATCATAAAGTCGACGGCGCGGGAGTGGTCGGCGATGATGCGCAGCGAGCGGCTCGCGCCGGAGTAATCGTCGGCATCGTAGGTCTTGCCGCTGATCTTCTCACCGAGCTTGATGAGGTGCTGCATCAGATCGCCGTCGTAGTTAGCAGTCTTGTGCTGCATAATAGCGGCCATGCGCTCCAGCCCCATACCCGTATCGAGGTTGCGATGCGGCAGCTCCGGCATGGAGCCGTCCTCCTGGCGGTCATACTGGGTAAACACGAGGTTCCAGAACTCAAGGAAGCGGTCGCAGTCGCAGCCGGGCTTGCAGTCGGGGCTGCCGCAACCGACCTCCTCGCCCATGTCAAAGTAGATCTCGGAGCACGGACCGCAGGGGCCGGTGGGGCCAGCGGCCCAGAAGTTGTCGTCCTCGCCCAGACGCGAGATGTGATCCTCGGCAACGCCCAGGGAGCGCCACACGTCATGGGTCTCGTCGTCCTCGGTAAAGACAGTGAAGTACAGGCGGTCGAGCGGCAGCTTGAACTCCTTGGTAATGAGCTCAAAGGCCCAAGCGCAGGCCTGCTGCTTGGAGACGCCGCCAAAGGAGAAGTCGCCGAGCATCTCAAAGAAGGACAGGTGACGGCCGTCCTCGCCGATGCAGTCGATGTCGTTGGTGCGGACGCACTTCTGGCAGGAAATCGCGCCGATCTCCTTCATGGTCTTCTTGCCCTGGTAGTACTCCTTAAACTGGTT
>USQE01000194.1 GCA_900556675.1 uncultured Collinsella sp. | reverse complement strand
GGTCGCGGTCTTGATAACGTCCTCCTGGGCGAGCACCTCTTTCGCCACGGCACGCTCCACCGTTCCCGCCCCCACTAATATATAGAGTCGTTCAGAGACTTCACGCAGCTGCAAGTAGTTGCGGGGCCAACGGTACGCATCGAGCGTCTCTACCGCGGCGGCGGACAACATGGGGGCACCCGTCTTAAACATATCTGCCAGATACTTCAGGTAGCACGCAGTCTTTTTCGACGCGCCGCCCTGCTCGGCAATCGCAGGCGCCACGCTCACTGCACATGCCAAGCGCTCGGTCACAAAGGCAGCCTGGTCGCTTTCGCCACCACCCGGCATATCGTTTGCCGTCAACACCACATGGCAACGAGTTGCGAGCGCCGTGTCGATCATTGCGGACACGAGCTCGCGCAGGCGCTGGGGCCCAACGGCATGCCAGCCGCTCACGCATAGCGTCAGCCCCGTTTGGAATAGCGGCGATTCGGAACTTTTGAGCAGATGGCGCCAACCGCGATCCGTAAGCTCATCGAGCGCAATGGACACAAAGGGCTGATCGGCATAGGGCCCATCCAGGTACAGGCGTTTTGCAATCTGGTCCTGCCCCGCGCCCAGTTCACCCTCGAGCATAAGGGGCACCCCGCGTGCGTAGCTCTCCCGTACGGGGGCAGCGACCGCTGCCGCATCTTCGACGATGCCGTACGTGCTCGACTCGTAGCGAGCCTCGACTTCGTCGGCATTGAGCCACTCGATGCCCGCATGCGTCGCAGCGGCGCGCACCTCATGCGCCACGACTACCCAAAGCGCTCCGCGCTCCTTGGCCGTCGGGCGCACCGTCAAGCTCAACCGCACGCCCTCGTGGCCCATCACCAGGCGTGCCCCATCGCCCACGCGAGCGAGACGCTCGGAAACAAAAGCAGCGATATCCTGCTCGAGCGCCGCGTCACTCATAGTCGAGATTACAACGCCACCGCGCCCGTCGATTGCCAGCGCCGATGCTCCGGCTGCGGACAATGCCTCAATCAGAATCTGCAGCTTGGCATCGCTGTCCATGGTTCGCCCCGTCTCCAACCGCGGCCCCATCTGAGACCCGGCATCTCAAGTGTTTCAAAATTGAACGATAATGTTCACTAAACACTATAGGGCCTGCGGTGCCTTCTTGCGAGTATATGAATTGCCCCGCATCGCCATCCTGGCGGGGCGATAAGAGCTCTTCGGGACCTATCAACCTGCGGACAAGCCATACCCGCAAGAGCTCCTATCGCTCCACCGTGAGAATGCGCCCACCAGCAACTAGCACGCAAATAAGCTTCTTCTCTACCAGATTCCCAGCACGTGCTGCATTCCCAAACTCATGCACGCAATGCCAATCCAGCAGCAAAAGCCCAATGCGATGGGCTTGCCGCCCTTTTTGACCAGCTCGACGATATCGGTATTAAAGCCAATAGCCGCCATGGCCATCACAATAAAGAACTTCGACAGCTCCTTGATGGGCGCCGTAATGGACGCGGGAAGCTGAAGCACCGTGGTGATCACGCTCGCCAGCACAAAGAACAGCACGAACATGGGAAACGCTCGTTTAAGCGAGAACGTGCTTTTGGCGTCGCCGCCGGCCTTGCGCGCCAGATGCATCTGCCAGCATGCGAGAACCAACGTAATGGGAATAATGGCCAGCGTCCTGGTGAGCTTAACCACCGTGGCGCTCTCGAGCACACTGGCGCCGGGATGCATGCTGTCCCAGGCGCTCGCCGCAGCCGTTACCGACGAGGTGTCGTTGATGGCGGTGCCGGCAAACAGGCCAAAGCCCTCGTTGGTCAGCCCGAGCATGCCGCCGAGTGTCGGAAACACGAGCGCCGCGATAACGTTAAACAGGAAGATGACCGAAATGGCTTGGGCAATCTCGCGATCGTCGGCATCGATGACGGGCGCGGTCGCAGCGATGGCCGAACCGCCGCAAATCGACGAGCCCACACCCACAAGCGTCGCAATCTTGCCCGGCACGTTCATAACGCGGCAGAGCACGAAGGCGATGACAAGCGAGGTCGAGATCGTCGCCACGATAATCGGCAGCGACTGGGCGCCCTTGGACAGAATCTGGGAGAGGTTCATGCCAAAGCCAAGCAGGATAACCGCGTATTGCAAGACTATTTTAGACGTATAGGTGACACCGGCGGCGAGCTGCTCGCGGCGATTCTTGGGAAAGACGAGCGCCAGGACCATGCCAAAGAGGATGGCAAATACCGGCCCGCCGACCACCTCAATCTGTTTGCCGAGCAACGTCGCGGGGATGGCGATAATCAGGCAGAACAAGACACCCTTCCAGCGCTCGCGTACGATATTTGCCAGTTGCATATGGGATTCCTTCTTTCTATTTCACGTTTGCGACGGCTTATGATACGGCAACATTGGGCACAGCTCTGCGCAAACAAAGACCAAGAAGCCGCAATAGTTCTTAGGCAACAGCCGAATTACCCACCGCGGAGAGCTGATTCGCGGCATAATTAACAGCTGATATATGAGTGTGATAGAACGGTTGTGAGGCACTATGGAAGAATCGATGCACGTCGGCGAGCAGGAAACGAGCCTACAGGACCAGTCCTACCACACCATTCGACGCAAAATCGTCTACCTGGACTACAAGCCGGGCGAAAAGCTAGGCGTCAAGCAGCTTTGCGACGACCTGGATATGGGGCGCACCCCTGTGCGCGAGGCACTGGTGCGCCTGGCGCAAGAGGGCCTGGTGCGCACCGTGCCCCAGAGCGGCACCTATGTCTCGCCCATCAACCTCACCTTTGCCGAGAGCGCCTGCTACATTCGCGAACACCTGGAAAAACAGGTGATTGTGGAGTGCTGCGCCCGTGCCACCTCGGCAGGCATCGAGCAGCTCGACCAAGCCATCGCGCTGCAGGAAAAGGCCATGGCCGAAGAGGATCGCATCGGATTCTTTTTAAGCGACAACCTCATGCACCGCATGATCTTTAGCATCGCGTGCCGCAGCACCGTGTGGTCGTGGCTCGAGGCGACCAATGCCGACCTGGAGCGCTTCCGCTGGCTGCGCGCCGCCACGCAGAGGCTCGACAATCAGGAGATTGTTAACGAGCACAAGCAAATCCGCCGCGCCATCGCCGGCCGCGACCCCATCGAGGCGAGCTTTTTGGTCAGCAAGCACCTGCATATGATGTTCCGCAACCAGACCGAGGTCCTGGACCAATATCCCAAGTATTTCGAGACCAGCAAGCTCCGCTAACCTGCCAAAAAGGGACAGGTTTATTTTGGCAGGTTTTATCT
>USQE01000193.1 GCA_900556675.1 uncultured Collinsella sp. | reverse complement strand
CCAGCCGCGGCCGCCAGGGCCCAGCAGGTTGGACTTGGAACCGGGGCCCATCTGCGACAGGCGACGGGTGTCGTCGCCCACGACGGCGTACCACAGCTCGACGGTGCCGGCCTGGGCGTCGGCGCGATAGTAGCTCAGGGGCACGCGAAGCAGCGAGGACGCATCGCCGGGTACGGCAATGTTCACAAACTGACCGGGCTTGAGCGCACTTGCAAGCTTGGGGGCCGAGATGACGAGCGAGAAGATGCCGTCGGCGATCTCCCGGTTCGAGACGACCTCGAAGTCGTGCATGCGTGCAGTGGAAGGTGTGGGCATAGACGCTCCAATCCCCCATGCGGTTGCATGGTCTAAACGAACAGAAAGCGCGGCACCGCAAGGGCGCCGCGCACAAAAGCGATAAGGCTATGCTAGCAGATGCAGCCGTCGGCAAGCGTCTGTTTACCGCCGACAAACACATCGGTGGCTCGACCGGTGAGCGTACGGCCGGCAAAACCGGAGTTCTCGGCGCGCGACTCGTAACCGTCCTCGCCGACCGTCCAGGTTACGGAGGGGTCGAACACGGTCAGGTCGGCAACGGAGCCCGCCTTGACCTGAACCTGGTCGAGGCCCAGGATCTCACGCGGTTTGATGGCCATGAGCTCGACCATGCGGCCCATGCTCATCTTGCCCGTGTTGACCAGCTCGGTGAGCACGAGCGACAGCGAGGTCTCGAGGCCGATCATGCCAAAGGGTGCGAGCTCGAACTCGCGGGCCTTCTCCCACGGGGTGTGCGGAGCGTGATCGGTAACGATCACGTCGACGGTACCGTCGATGACGCCCTGACGGATGGCCTCGGCGTCCTCGTCGGTGCGCAGCGGCGGATTGACCTTGAGCGAGGTGTTGTAGGTCTCGTCCAAGTCGTTCTCGGTCAGGAACATGTGGTGCGGGGTGGCCTCGCAGGTTACCTGGACACCGGCGGCCTTACCGGCACGCACGAGCTCGAGGCCGTGAGCGGTGGAGATGTGCTGGATGTGCAGCTTGGCACCGGTCAGCTTGGCAATCTCGATGTCGCGGGCGATCTGAAGCTCCTCGCCGGCGGCCGGCCAGCCCTCGAGGGCCAGACGGGTCGAGACCTTGCCCTCGTTGATCTGGCCATGGCCGACCAGGTCCTCGTCCTGGCAGTGGCTCATAAAGACCTTGCCGAACATCTTGCCGTAGTCCATGCAGCGACGGAGCATGCCCGCGCCCTGCACGCCGCGACCGTCGTCGGTAAAGGCGACGGCGCCGTGGGCGACCATATCGCCCATCTCGGACATGGCCTCGCCCTTAAGGCCGCGGGTCATGGCGCCCGACGGATAGACGCGGCAGTGACCGACCTCGGCAGCGCGGGACTTGACGAACTCCACGACGGTGCCGTTATCGGTGACGGGATCGGTGTTGGGCATGGCGCACACGCCGGTGAAGCCGCCCTTGGCAGCTGCGCGGGTGCCGCTCTCGATGTCCTCTTTGACCTCATAGCCGGGCTCGCGAAGGTGAACGTGCATATCAACCAGGCCGGGGACGAGGTACTTGCCGGAAAGGTCGCGGACCTCGGCTCCCTCGACGGCGAGATTCTCGCCGACCTCGGCGATCTTGTCGCCGTCAATCAGGACGTCAACGACACCGTCAAGCTCGACGGACGGGTCGACGACGTGGGCATTCTTAAGAAGCAAGGCCATTATCGGCACCTCATACGCACGCAGATACCGGCGTAGACCTGCTCCAGGATGACGGAGCGTTGCGGGTGGTCGGCCATATAAGAGTCGAACTCGACGCCGCGGTTGATGGGGCCCGGGTGGCAGATGATCGCATCGGGCTTCATGAGCTTCTCGCGGTCCTTGGTCAGGCCGAAGAGCTTGTGGTACTCGCGAATGGTCGGGAACGGGGCACCTTCGAGGCGCTCCTGCTGCACGCGCAGCATGTAGACGACGTCCAGCTCGGGCAGGACGGAATCGAGGTCGCTCGTCACGTGGTCGCAGCCCAGGACCTCGGGCGCCGGCGGCAGCAGCGTGCCGGGGGCGACGGCGTAGGTCTCGCAGCCCATGATCTTAAGGGCGGGGATCAGCGAGCCGCACACGCGGGAGTGGGCGATATCGCCGACGACAGCGACCTTCAGACCGTGGAAGTCGCCCTTGTGCTCCCAGATGGTGTACAGGTCGAGCAGGGCTTGCGTGGGATGGTTGTGCTTGCCATCACCGGCGCAGATGACGCTTGCGGGCGAGTTCTGCGTGACGATGTAGGGGGCGCCGGCGTGCTTATCGCGCACGACGATGCAGTCGATCTTATAGGCGTTGAGGGTCTCGACGGTGTCAACGAGGCTCTCGCCCTTGACCGTGGAGGTCGAGGAGCCACCAAAGTTGAGGCTGTCGGCCGAAAGACGCTTCTCGGCGAGTTCGAAAGAGCTGCGGGTACGCGTCGAGGGCTCGTTGAACATATTGACGATGGTCTTACCCTTGAGCGTGGGGACCTTCTTGATCGCACGCTCGTTGACCTCGGAGAACGCCTTGGCGGTCTCGAGGATGAGCTTGATGTCCTCTTCGGAGTACTCGGTAATGTCGATCAGGTGCTTATGGTTGAACGCCACGGTACTACTCACCTCCCAGCGGCGCGGAGCCCACGTGGGAACCCGGCGCGACGTCGTTGATCTCGACGGCGGTACGGCCGTCGACTTCCTTCATATATAGGTGCACGTTCTCCTCGTGCGACGAGGGAACGTTCTTGCCGACAAAGTCCGGCGAGATAGGGAGCTCACGGTGGCCGCGGTCAACGAGGACTGCCAGCTCAATACGGCTCGGACGGCCCAGATCCATGACGGCGTCCAGAGCGGCGCGGATGGTACGACCCGTGTACAGGATGTCGTCCACCAGCACGACGCGCTTGCCGTCGACACTGAAGGGAATGTTGGTGGCGTGGATCGCGGGAGCGAAATTGGTAGCGTAGTCATCGCGGTAGAAGCTGATGTCGAGACTGCCGAGCGGAACGTCGACGCCCTCGATCTCCTTGATCTCCTCGGCGAGCTTCTTTGCCAGAAGGTCGCCGCGCGTGACGATGCCGACCAGAGCGAGGTCTTCACAGCCCTCGTTGCGCTCGAGAATCTCGTGCGCGATGCGGGTCATCGCTCGATTGACGGCGGTCTCGTCCATAATGACCGCCTTGGGGGAAGTCGTGCCCATCGATCTCCTTCCTCACATGTCTTGACTGCTGACACAGTCAAAAAAATAGATGCCCGACCGCTCAAAGCGGAACCAGACACCCACAGGAAGGGCTGCTCTTTGGCA
>USQE01000192.1 GCA_900556675.1 uncultured Collinsella sp. | reverse complement strand
GGTCGCGGATCCGCCGCGTCGCCGCTCTCAACAGGAGGTCTTTGTTTATGGCAGATCAAAAGCCGGTTGTCGGGATCATCATGGGCTCTAAGTCCGATCTGGGCGTTATGGAAGGCTGCACCGCCGAGCTCGAGGCGCTTGGTGTGCCCTATGAGCTCGTCATTGCGAGCGCACACCGCACGCCGGCGAAGGTCCACGAGTGGGCCTCGACTGCTGCCGATCGCGGTATCAAAGTAATTATCGCTGCCGCCGGCAAGGCCGCTCACCTGGGTGGTGTCGTGGCTGCCTTTACGCCGCTGCCGGTTATCGGCGTGCCTATGAAGACAAGTGACCTGGGCGGTATGGACTCGCTGCTGTCGATGGTGCAGATGCCTTCGGGCGTGCCCGTGGCCTGCGTTGCCATCAACGGCGCCAAGAACGCCGCCATCTATGCCACGCAGATTCTGGGTGCTTGCGACCCCGAGTACCGCAAGGTTATCGAGAAAATGAAGCAGGAGATGGCCGACGCCTAAGCGGCTTGCCATTCCGCTGCAATCATAGGGAGAGTCATGTCCGACTATCAGGGAAAACGTTTCTCGGCTTCTCAGATCCCCGATCCATCCAAGGCGGGATCGGCCCGCTCCATGCAGCAGGGTCGGGCATCCTCTCCTCAACAGGCTCGTGCGCCGCGCCCCGTAACGCCGACGTCCCATCGCCGTCAGGATACGCCGGCTGCGTATCGCCCCTCGTCATATGGCACGGCAAAGAAGCGGACCCGGACGACGAGGCAACCGAGCGGCGCTCCGTCCAGCTACACCGAGTCGCCGCGCAAGAAACGCCGCTCCATCATCCCCATTCTACTCATCATCATCGGCATCGGCCTGATTGTTGCCGCCGCTGCCATCTTTATCAATGCTCAGATTGGCTATAAGCAGGCAAGCGATTCGTACCAGAAAATCGAGAAGCAATATGTAAGCGATAAGGACGCCAGCGGCGTGCCGATTATCGACTTCGATGCACTTGCCCAGACAAATCCCGAGGTTGTGGGTTGGATTTACGCGCCGGGAACCAACATCAACTATCCCGTGGTGCAGACCAATAACAACTCCAAATACCTCAACACGCTGTTCGACGGTATGGCCAATGCGTCCGGGGCCATTTTCCTGGATAGCGATGACACCGCGCCGGGAATGGTTGACCAGCAGACCACGATCTACGGCCACCACATGAATGACGGGTCGATGTTCAACGTGATTTCGGACACCACCGACCAAGCGACATTCGATAGCATCGAGTACGTATATTACATCACGCGCGATGCAACGTATAAGCTGCGACCGCTGGCGACCAAGGTCGTCGAGGATACGTATGCCAAGGCGCGCACGCCTAATTTTGAGGGTGACGACGGGCTCAAGAACTACCTGTCCGAGATGCTCGACGGTGCTTCGGCAGTGGCGAGTGATGCAGGCGATCGCGCTGCTTCGGCAACCAAGGTCGTGACGCTCGTGACCTGTCGCTCACTGTCATTTAGCAATACGCGCGCCGTCATGGTGCTCACGCCGGTCGAGGAATAGATTGTTAAGAGTAGCTAAAAGAGCCCTGTCCCAAATGAGCTGCTCGATGACGGTAAAAGGAGGAAATGATGCTCGAGAATGGCAAAACGATGCCTTCGATTGATGCTTGGCTGCGCGAGGCCAAAGCCGATTCGTCGGCGCCTGCGTGCGGTATGTATCTGACGCATAACGGTGTGGTGCGTGCGACGCCCAAGGCCGAGGTGCGCGGAGTTGAGACCGGTGGCGTGGCGCCGGGCCACAAGGTGGGCGGCATGGTCTTTGACTACGACGCCGAAAAGGTGCGGTCTGCCATCGAAGCCACGCGCGCGATGCCCGGCATCGGCTATGTGCGCGTGTGGCTGGCGAGCGGCGAGCTTTCCGTGGGCGACGATATCATGCTCGTGCTCATTGGCGGAGACATTCGTCCGCACGTGGTCGATGCCCTGCAGTCGCTTGTCGGCACCATCAAGAATGAATGCGTGAACGAGGTAGAGCGCGAGGCATAGGGCTTTGCGATCGATTCGAGCCCATCTGTAGCAAGAGCCCGCTGGCAGTTAGATTGAACTGCCAGCGGGCTTACTTGTCCGTTGGAACCGACTTGCAGCAGCGCCAGCGCTATACGCGTGTGGCGTCCTTGGGGCTCATGGTCATGCTCTGGAAGCGATTTTCCATGTATTCATTATCGAAATACTTGCCGTAGAACTGCGCGACGGGAATATCCGGCTCCGTGCCGTTGACGCGCTGGTACCAGTAGTCGAGCGACTGCAGCGTCATGACGCCGTCGACCAGCATAATGACGGTAAAGATGACGGTAGCCGAGTAGCGGCTCTTCCACGGAATCATGTTGATGAGCTTGAGCAGCCTCGGCAGCAGCAACTTGATCCAGATAAGGCCACCCAGGCCCCACAGGCAGGCAAAGCCTGTGCAGGTGCGTCCGCCCGTAAGGACGGCGAGTGGGTCGGGCATGCCGAACAGCTTCACGTGCGAGTAGCTCCACGAGACCACGCCAAATGAGGTCTGCATAAACCAGCCCACGAACACCTCAAAGCTCGCGCCGAGCACAGCGCTTACCAGGAAAATGATGATGGGGTTCTTTTTATAGAAGCGGTTGAGCACCATGGTCATGAGTACGGCGCCAAAGCCATAGATGGGGCTGAAGGGACCGAACAGCATGCCGGCGCGGTCCTGGTAGACGCCTGGGTCGTCGACCGTCATGTGCCAGATGTCCTCGGCAATCAGGCCGAGCACGCAGCAGACGAGGAATACCCAGAACAGGTTGAAGTAGTTGAGCTTGATGTAGCCTTCGCCGGTCTCATCGCGGCCGAGCATGCCCTCGGCGGCGGCGTCGCGATCGAGCATTTCCTGCAGGCGGCGCTGCAGCTCGCGCTCCTGACGAAGCGTGGGGTCAACGGTGGCCGAAAGCGCAACGAGGATGCCGAGCTGGATGGCGGGACGAAGCAAGAAGAGCCCGATACCCTGGAGTATCACGTCGACCAAAAGCTCGACGACGGTGAATGCAATAAGGATATAGGACAGGCGCGCGGCGTTGCGGCGCTGGTTCTTGATAAGGTCCAGGCCGAAGATGATTAAGATGACCGCGCTCGCCGCCGAGATCGGAAGCCGCCTCTCGTTCATCGAGAGCGAGATCGCCGACGCGCCCGAAGAGCTCATCCGCGCCGCCATGGACAAGACCGGGCGCGCGAAGCATTATCTTGCGGAGATCCTCCGCGAGAAGCCGCACCGTCTCAGCGCTGAGACCGAAAAGGTCCTCGCCGCACTC
>USQE01000191.1 GCA_900556675.1 uncultured Collinsella sp. | reverse complement strand
AAGGCTTTCTGAAGATCGCCGCTGCCGCCGCCATGAGCGGTGTCACCGCCGGTGCTCTGGCTGCCTGCAATGCAGCCTCCGGCTCCACCTCCACTGCTGCTTCCGGCAGCGCTGCCGCTTCCGGTGCAACCGGCACCTACATCCCCGGCACCTATGAGGGCACTGCCGAGGGCATTTCCTCCACCGTCAAGGTCACCATGACCTTCTCCGACAGCGCCGTGACTGACGTGGTCGTGGACACCTCCGGCGAGACCGCTTCCATCGGTGCTGCTGCTGCCGACGAGCTGCGCGATCAGCTGCTGGCTGCCGGTTCTGCCGAGATCGACGGCGTGTCCGGCTCCACCATCACCTCCGAGGCCGTCATGAAGGCTGCCAAGAGCTGCTATGCACAGGCCAAGGGCGAGGCCGTTGTGTCCTCCGTTCAGCTGCCCACCGGCGATGAGAACGACTGGCTGGGCACCGAGCCCGACATCGACGAGGCTGCCATCACCGAGACGGTGGACACCGACATCCTCATCGTGGGCGCCGGCAACGGCGGCATGTTTGCCGCTGCTTATGCGGCTGCTCTGAACGCCAAGGGCGTCGTGACCAGCATCGGTCACTCCGACGCCACCTACGATGAGTGCATCGCCGCCATAAACGCCGGCGCCAGCTGCTTTACGCATACCTATAACGGCCAGCGCGGGCTGCATCACCGTGAGCCCGGTGTCGTGGGTGCTGCCATGTCCACGCCCGAGACCTACGCCGAGATCATCTGTGATGGCAAACACGTAAACCCCGCTGCCATCAAGGCGCTGCTGCAGGCAAAGGGCTGGCAGCATACGGTGCTCATCACCGACTGCCTTGGCTGCGGCGGCATGCCCGAGGGCAGCTACACCAGTGGCGGCATGGACGTCATCATGAAGGACAACCTGTGCTGGCTCGCCGACGGCAAGAGCATTGCCGGCTCGGTGCTCACGCTTGCCCAGGGCGTCAAGAATATCGTCGACTGGGGCATCGCCAGCGCCGATATCGCCATTCGCATGGCAACCGAGGTGCCGGCACGCTCCGCGCACATCGAGGATAAGTGCGGCAGCATCATGCCGGGTCGCGACGCCGACTTTGTCGTGTTCGACCATGAGCTCACCCTCGTCGAGACGTATGTTGGCGGCCAGAGCGTCGGCAACGCCTTTACCGAGTAACGATAGAAAAAGACGGCGGGCCCGAATCTGCTCGGACCCGCCGTATGGGTTAAACGCTCAAAAGCACCTTTACAGTTACAGCTTGTTAGCGATCTTCTTTGCCGTGCGCTTAACGCCGGCCACCAGGCCTCCTGCAGGATGCTCCTTCTCGTATGCTAGGCGCTTTTCGCGCTTGGCGTACTCTTCGACGATGATGTCGCCATACTCGTCTTCGATCTTGTCGAAGAAGTCGACGGCGCCCTGAATTTCCTCAGCGGTCGGGTGTCCCTTTTGGACACCGCCGGCGAGCTTGAACGGTCCCCACGTATCAAAGCCGGGGCAGCCGTAGACACCCATAAAGATGGCCTGCCTCATGCGGCAGATGCCATCGATATCCTTGCCGTACCACTTGTTTTTGCCACCGTAGGTCATAAGGCCAAACACCTTGTCCTGCGGCTGCAGCACGTTAGTGAGCACGCGTGCCATGTCCTTGTCGATCTCGGAGTAATAGATGCCCGTGGCGACACCGATCAGATGATATTCGTGCAGGTTGGGGTACTCGTTTTTGCCAAGCGCCTTGACGTCGAGGGTATCGATTTCGGGGTGTGCCTCGACGATGGCGTCCACGAGCTTTTTCGTATTGCCGTGATGGCGCGAGGCATAAAGGATGATGGTTCGCATAAGAAGGCCTTTCAGCTGTAATTGCATCAATGTCTGTATGGTACCCCGTTGCATGGCTGGGATACCGGACGCATCGATGAACGTGCGGGTTTGTCCTTTGGTCAGGGCCGAGACGGGTTCTTGCGAGCAAAAAGTAATTGTTCGAAAGGATGGGCAATGGAATACGCTCTCTCCAACGATTCGATTTCTATTAAGGTGTCCACGGCTGGTGGTTCGTTTACCTCGATTGAGGCCGGAGGTCGCGAGTATCTGTGGCAGGGCGATCCCGCCGTGTGGTCCGGCCGGGCACCGATTTGCTTCCCGATTTGCGGAGGCTTGCGCGATAACAGCGCCATGACGTTCGCCGGGCATCATGTAAAGCTCGCTCGCCACGGGTTTGCGCGCAAACAGGAGTGGAAGCTGCTGAGCCAAGGCGAGAACGAGCTGGCGATGTGCCTGGCTTCGGAGGATAACGCCGCGCTGCTGAGCGATTATCCGTATCCGTTTAAGCTTGTCGCCCGCTATACGCTCGAGGACGCTGCCGTGCGCGTTTCCTACGAGGTCACCAACGAGGGCACCGAGGACATGCCGTTCTTTATCGGCGGTCATCCCGGCTTTAGGTGTCCGCTCGATGAGGGCGAGGCCTATACGGACTACGAGTTGCGCTTTGAGAAGGACGAAGCTGCTGAGCTTTGCACTGCCGTCCCCTCGACTGGCTTGATCGACGTGACCAATCGCTCCAAGAACCCCATGGTGGGAAAGACGCTGCCTCTGTCACATAAGCTCTTCGATTTTGCGGAGACCATCTTTGACGTGCTCGAGAGCCGTCAGGTCACGCTTTCCAAAAAGGGCGAGGACAAGGGCGTCCGCCTGAGCTTTGAGGGCTTCCCATATCTCATTGTGTGGAGCAAGCCCGAGGGCGATTTTGTGGCGGTTGAGCCTTGGGGCGGTCTCTCGACCTGCTCCGATGAGGACGACGTGCTTGAGCATAAGCGCGGCTGCCTTGTCGCCAAGCCCAAGGAGACCGTCGTTCGCTCGTTCACGATTGAGATTCTGTAATTCCGTTTTGTCGACTCGTATCGCGAGGCATAAGGAGCCTGCGAGATAAGGAGCTAAAAATGATCCTCACCGTTACGATGAACCCGTCTGTCGATACGCGCTATCAGCTCGATGAGCTCATTATCGACGACGTCAACCGTGTGACGCCCGAAAAGACCGCCGGCGGCAAGGGCCTCAACGTGGCCCGCGTGCTGGGTCAGCTGGGCGACGACGTTGTGGCAACCGGTCTGCTCGGCGGCCACATGGGCGCCTACATGGCTGAGCTCATGGATGCCAACGGCATTAAGAATGATTTTGTACCCATCAAGGGCGAGACTCGTATTTGCCTCAACATCCTCCACGCCGGCAACCAGACCGAGCTGCTCGAGAGCGGCCCGACGATTGCCCCCGAGGAGCTCGATGCCTTTACCGCCAAGTTTACCGAGCTTGCGAGCAAGGCCGACGTCGTCACCATTTCGGGTTCTCTGCCCCGCGGTGTCGAGGCAGAC
>USQE01000190.1 GCA_900556675.1 uncultured Collinsella sp. | reverse complement strand
GTTGAGGGCTGTTCCGGAAAGCGCATCCCATTCCAGGCGCGGATTCCGGGATGCACTTTCCATTTGAAGCTCCAACCGGAAAGCGCATCCCACTCTGGAGCCGAATTCCGGGGCACGCTTTCCGCCAGAGGCTCTACCGGAAAGTGCATCCCATTCTGAGCGCCAATTCCGGGACGTAGTTTCCGCTCCAAGCAAAAGGCCCCGGCTCGCGATGGAGCTGGGGCCAAAGGCGCAGCGTATGTAGTTGATGCTCAGTGCGAACAGCCCGTCAACAATGGCTGTCCGCACCCTACCCTACCCGCGGTGACGGGCGCGGCTGTAGGGCGTATCCACCATGGGCAGATCCGGACGCAGCTTGCCGTCAAACGCGCGGTAGGCGTTCTGTACGGCGGGCGCCGTGGGGATCGTTGCGATCTCGCCGATGCCCTTGCCGCCATATGCAACGGGCAGCAGCTCGTCCTTCTCCACGTAAATGGCGTGGATATCCGGAATCTCGGGCGCACGGAACAGCCCGAGCGTGCCATACCTTGCCTGGGGCACGCAGTCCTTGAGCGGCCAATCCTCGGTAAGCGCATAGCCCATACCCATAAGCACGCCGCCTTCGATCTGGCCCTGAATGGAGATGGGGTTGACCACCTTGCCGGAATCGTGCGCGGCATAGACCTCGCTCACGCGGCCGTCATCGTCCAAAATGACCACGTGCGTGGCAAAGCCGTAGCAGATGTGGCTCTTGGGATTGGGAACGTCGGCGCCCAGCTTGTCGGTCGGCTCCAAGTACACGTAGCCAAACTCGCATCCCTCGAGCGCCTTGATGGCGGCCGCGGGATCCTGAGGATGCATACCCTGGCCGGCGACGAGCTCCTGCGTGTGCAGCTGATAGGCGCGACCGTCGTCGTACTCGATCTTGACGCCGTCGCCATGCGCATTCACGGGAGCGGCGGGCGCAGACTTGCCGGCCTCGATGTCAAGCATGGCATCGCGCAGCAGGAAAGCGGCACCGCGCACGGCCTCGCCGGTCACGACCGTCTGACGCGAGCCAGACGTGGTGCCGGAGTCGGGAGCATTCTCGGTGGAGCACTCGCCGTTGGCGATGCAGCGAAGCGGCAGACCGCATGCCTCGGCAACGTCCTGCAAAAAGACGGTGTTGCAGCCCTGGCCGATGTCGGACGTGGCGGCATAGACCACGGCCACGCCGTTCTCGACGCGAATCTTGCAGCGGCCGGCATCGGGCAGGCCAACGCCCACGCCAGCGTTCTTCATGGCGCAGGCGATACCGGCGTGTCCGGGATGCGCATAGTAGGCATCCTTGACCTCGAGCAGTGTCTCCTTCAGCGCCGTGGAGCAGTCGGCAATCTGGCCGTTGGGCAAAACCTCGCCCGGCTCGATGGCGTTTCTGTAGCGAATCTCCCACGGATCCAGGCCGACCTTCTCTGCCAGCAAGTCAATCAAGCTCTCGAGCGCAAACTCGGACTGGCAAACGCCAAAGCCTCGGTACGCGCCGGCGGGCGGGTTATTGGTGTAGTAGCCAAAACCGCGAATGTCGGTGTTCTGGTACTTGTAGGGGCCGACGGCATGCGTGCAGGCGCGCTCGAGCACCGGGCCGCACAGCGACGCGTAGGCGCCGGTATCAAAGTTGATCTCGCAATCCAGGCCGGTAAAGTTGCCCTCGGCGTCGCAACCCAACGTAAAGGTGCC
Source organism: uncultured Collinsella sp. (assembly GCA_900556675.1). Taxonomy (GTDB): domain Bacteria; phylum Actinomycetota; class Coriobacteriia; order Coriobacteriales; family Coriobacteriaceae; genus Collinsella. The sequence goes on along the minus strand of USQE01000190.1, from coordinate 1,686 downwards.
GTCCATGGCATGACGCTTGGGATGGAACGCGAGCGACTCGGCGCGCGTGAGTTTGCACTTCACAGGACGTTGAAACTTATATGCGGCGAGGGCGGCCAGATGTTGGATGGACACGTCCTCCTTACCGCCAAAGCCGCCGCCCACGAGCATGGTCTCGACGACCACGCGCTCGGGCTCGGTATCCCAGCCAAACATGTGGGCGCACTCTTTGCGCGTGTCGTAGGCACCCTGATCGGTCGACTGCACCTTGACGCCGTTCTTGTACGGGAAGGCAACGGCACACTCGGGCTCCAAGAAGGCATGCTCGGTAAAGGGCGTGGTAAAGCGCTGCGTCACGGTGAACGCGCTTTCGGCCAGCGCCTTGGCGGCGTCGCCGCGCGTCACATGACGGCTCTGGCACACGTTGTCCTTGAGCTCCACTGTGTTGCCAAAGGCAAAGAAGCTGTCATGCAGGCGCGGGGCGTCGGCGGCCCTGGCCTCGACAATGTTGCGCACGGGCTCCAGCGGCTCGTAGTCAATCTTTACGAGCTTCTTGGCCTTCTCGAGCGTCGCCTCGTCCTCGGCGACCACCAGCACGATGGCATCGCCCACGCAGCGGGTGATATCGCCCTGAGCGATCATGACGTCCCAGTCCTGGATAAGGTGGCCGACCTGGTTGACCGGCACGTCCTCGGCGCGCAGGATGCCCACCACACCGGGCAGGGCCTCGGCCTTGGAGGTGTCGATGGAGAGCACGCGGGCGCGCGGATACTTGGAGCGCACGGCGCTGGCATAGGTCAGGCCCGGCTGATCGAGCTCGTCGATATCGTCGGGGTACTTGCCCTCACCGAGCACCTTCTTGCGCACGTCGATACGGAAGGCGCGCTTGCCCACGCCGTAGTCATCGCCGCGCTCCAGGTCCTCGTCGATCTGCTTTTCGCCGCGGAGCACCGCAGCGGCCAGCGAGATGCCCTCGATAATCTTTTTGTAGCCGGTGCAGCGACAGACGTTACCGCGAATGGCGTACTTGATCTGCTCCTCAGTGGGCTCGGGGTCCTCGGCGATGAGCGCCGCACCCGCCATGACCATGCCGGGAATGCAAAAACCGCACTGCACGGCGCCCACAGCGCCAAAGGCGTACACAAAGGCCTCGCGCACGTCCTCGGGCAGGCCCTCGACGGTCACGATGTTGCGACCGGCGGCAAGAGCGGTGGTCAGCACGCACGCCTTGACGGCTGCACCGTCCACATGGATGGTGCAGGTGCCACAAGCACCTTCGGAACAGCCGTCCTTGGCGGAATGGATATGCAGGTCGTCGCGCAGGTAGCGCAGCAGCCGCTGGTTCTTCTCCACCGACACTTCCGTTCCGTTGACAAAAAATACAGCCATGGCAAAAACTCCTTCTGATTCGAATTTCGGCCCTCACGTCACAGCGGAGCTGTTCTCGGCATCATGCCACCGTAATTCCGAAGGTTTCCCGGCCAAAGGGAAAAGTAACTAAAAATCTTTTTTGATTATACAATATTTTTTTGCAGGTTGCAAGAAATGACAGCCGGAGTCGTTATTCTATTTATAAATAACGCCGTCTCAAGGCTCCCCTTTCAGGGGAGCTGGCGCGCAGCGCCTGAGAGGTTGCTGCAGATTTGCAGCTGCCTCATGTCTCCGACGGCCCCATCTTTTCTCTCGCAAGAGAAAAGATGGGGGGAG
>USQE01000189.1 GCA_900556675.1 uncultured Collinsella sp. | reverse complement strand
CGAGCGTTGGCACGCAGGTGCAAAGACGCACCCTACCGTCTTGGCACCTGCGCGCCAACGCCATATCAAAGGTGTACGCACGAGTAAACAAAGGTGTACGCACGAGTAAAAGGAGCTGCGCGACCATGGGTAAAACGGTTCTTACCTTCGGCGAGATCCTGATGAGACTCTCACCCAAAGACCACCTGCGTATTGAGCAGGCAACCGAGTTTGACGTCCGCTACGGCGGCGCCGAGGCCAACACTGCGCTTTCCCTGGCCTACCAGGGCGACAAGGCCGCTTACGTCTCCGTTGTCCCGGCCAACCGTCTGGGCGAGTGCGCCCTGCGTTCGCTGAAGGCCTACGGCGTCGACACCACGCGCGTCGTGCGTCAGGGCGACCGTCTTGGCTCCTATGTGTTTGAGGTCGGCGCCTCGCAGCGCGGTAACGGTTGCGTCTACGACCGCAAGTACTCTGCCATCAACATGGCCAAGCGCGACGTCTTTAACTGGGACGAGATCCTCAAGGGCATCGATGTCTTCTATTTCTCCGGCGTGACCCCCGCCGTCTCCGATGAGATGGCCGCCGCCTGCAAGGATGCCCTCACCGCCTGCCGCGCCAAGGGCATCACGACCGTGTGCGACGTGAACTATCGCGGCAAGATGTGGTCGCCCGAGAAGTCGCAGGCCACCATGAAGGAGCTCCTGCCGCTCGTCGACATCTGCATCGCCAACGACGAGGACGCACCCGCCGGCCTCGGCATGACCTGCGTCTCCGGCTCCCTTGCCCACGGCATCGAGGAGCGCGACACCTACGTCGAGATGGCCCGCCAGATCTGCGCCGAGTACGGCTACAAAAAGGTTGCCTCGGTCGTTCGCAACATCTCCTGCGTCGAGCGCTCCATCTGGATGGGCATGCTCTTTGACGCCGAGAGCGGCGAGCACTGGTTCTCCCCTGCTCACGACGTGCACGTGCTCGAGGGCGTTGCCGCCGGCGACGCTTTCAACGCCGGCCTCGTCCATGCCCTCATCAACGACTTTGACCCGCAGGACGCCGTCAACTACGCGATTGCAGCCTCGATCCTCAAGCTCACCATCAAGGGCGATTCCAACTTGGTGACCGCAGGCGAGATCGCAGCCGTAGCATCAGCCGCCGACGGTGGCACCCGCGTCGCGCGCTAGTCCGTCTCCATTCCGCGGGCCGCAGCTTTCCAATCCCATACCCCTGCGGCCCGCTCCCCGATTCCTCCGGCCGGGCAAAACCACCAGTCCCATTCCGGTTTTGCCTGGCATTCCCTACATGACTGGTCGAGCAGCCGGTTTTGGAATTGCTTGAACCCCAAGCGGTGCCTCCGATAACCAATCCAAAATCGGCTCCTGACCAGCACATTTGGTAATCACGCGCCCATGCGCGCCACACATCGAAAGGAACATCATGTTCGATCAGTTCTACACCACGCTTGAGTCCCTGGGCATCGTGCCGGTCGTTGTGCTCGACAAGGTCGAGGACGCCGCCCCGCTCGCCCACGCTCTTATGGCAGCTGGCATGAAGTCCGCCGAGGTCACCTTCCGCACCGCCTGCGCCGCCGAGTGCATCGCCGCTATGGCCGAGACCGAGCCCGAGATGTGCGTTGGCGCCGGCACTGTCCTGACCGTCGAGCAGGTTGAGCAGGCCCGCGCCGCCGGTGCCAAGTTCATCGTCTCCCCGGGTTACAACGAGGACGTCGTGAAGCATTGCATCGACATCGAGCTGCCCGTCCTTCCCGGCACCGTGACCCCCTCCGAGGTCACCGCAGCCGAGAACCTGGGCCTCAAGGTCACCAAGTTCTTCCCCGCGTCCCAGTATGGCGGCCTGAACACCATCAAGGCCCTCGCCGCTCCGTTTGTCGGTCACCGCTTTATGCCTACCGGCGGCGTGAGCACCGCCAACGTCGAGGAGTACCTGAGCTCCTCCGCCATCATCGCCTGCGGTGGCACCTGGATGGTCAAGCCGGCCCTGTTTGCCGACGGCGACTTCTCCAAGGTCGAGCAGATCGCCCGCGAGGCCATGGACGTCGTCAAGAAGGTCCGCGGCTAGGTTTAGCTCTCTATCGTGAAAGGGGGCGTGCCCTAGACCTCGCCCCCTTTCTTTTAAAGCGGCTCGGAAGCGCGCCGTTTCCGTCACGGACAAGAACCGAAAACGTCTTGTATGCTGATAGAACGTGACGGAAGCGACACGCCCCCCAGCCGCTTTGCCTACTCGGTTGGCAACCGCGCTCAACTGAGCCACTTCGACAAAAGCCGAGCCACCAAAACAGCTGCGGCGCCGTCTGGAGGAATGGACTCTTGCTTCCGGTCTTTTCCTCCAAGCGGCGCCGCAGCTTTTTCGTGCCCCGGTTACGCCCCAACGCAGTCGCGGTGAAATAGGGACTGTTTGCGCCACCTAGGCCGCAAAACAGTCCCTATTTCACCGCAACTTATATGGGGATTGATTAGATGAACGAGTCTTTGGACAGCTCAAAATAGTCGGGATGCAAGGCGATAACCGGACCCTGCTCCTCGGGCATCAGGTGCAAGTGCGTCTCTGCCAGATAACTCGCCGCATCGGTATCGCCCCTCTTAATGGCCTCGAGAATCCGGCGATGCTGCCGACGAATCGGCTCCCAATCCAGATCCTGCGACACCATACGCAACCAGTTGTATCGCTCAAAATGCGTGTTGACGCTCTTCATCCAATCCCACAGCATGTGACGGCCGGCAATCTCAAAACACGTCTCATGGAACAGGTTGTCCAGATCGAAAAAGCGACGCGTTTCGCTATGGTCGAGCGACTCGGACTCGGCAAGAATCTGCTCAAGCCGATGCTTTTGCTCGGGCGAGGCGGCCGAACAGCATTTAATAAGCACGCTTCTCTCGAGCTTCTCGCGCAAAAAGCAGGCGTTCTCGGCGCGCTCCATGCTGATTTTCGAGACATAGGTGCCGCTTTTGGGACGCGTTTCCACCAGCTCCTGCTCACGCAGGCGCACAAATGACTCGCGAATGGGCGTGCGCCCGATTCCCGTCTCCTTTTCCAGACCAATCGCCGAAAGACGCGTGCCGGGCTTGAGCTCGGCATAGATAATCTTGGAGCGTAATGCGTTGTATGCCTGATCTTGCAGGCTCTGATTATGCTGCTGTTCCATAAAGCCCTCGGATGAAGCCCACGGTTTGTCGAATATCACCACGTAATACTATCGCATCCCCCGCCCCCCTCATAAGTTGCGGTGGAATAGTTCCTGCTCAAAGCCTTCAGCAGCAAAAACAGGAACTATTCCACCGCAACTTCCAACAGTCTTTTTGGGACGTGGCTTTTTTGGCTACCCTGAGCCGCAGGTCGGCCCCTTGCCACAAAAGGGGCCCATCTACTACGTTAACGCGGAGAGCCCAGACCATGCTGAAAAGTGCGAAAACAAAACCGCA
>USQE01000188.1 GCA_900556675.1 uncultured Collinsella sp. | reverse complement strand
CCTGATTTTGATGGTGTTGGCGACCTGCTGGATGGAAAGGCCCATCCGGCGACGCTGCTCGAGCAGCATGTCACCAAAGCGTGCAGCCATCAGAATCCTCCAAACTCACGATCTTCACGTGCCATCTCGGCGTCGACAGACTCCAGCGCGGCAAGCCCCTCCTCGTCCAGCAGGACCTCGCGCGGCTTGGAACCATCGGGCGGGCCGACGACACCCTTTTCTTCCAGCATGTCCATAATACGCCCGGCGCGCGCATAGCCAACCTTGAGGCGGCGTTGCAGCCCAGATGTGGAGCCCAGCTGCGATTCCACCACAATATGGGCGGCCTCCCAGATAAGAGGGTCGTCATCTTGCGGCTCGGCAACGCCCGTGCGAACAACGCCGCCACCAGCCATGGACATGGAAGCGGGCGCCACGGCAGACAGGATCTCCTCGTGGTAGTCGGGCTCGCTTTGCGACTTAACGAACTCGACGATCTCGTTGATCTCGTCGTCCGAGACAAAACAGCCCTGGATACGGCGGGGCTTGCCCCAGTCGACTTTTGAGAACAGCATGTCGCCCAAACCAGTAAGCTTTTCGGCGCCCATCTGGTCGATAATGACGCGGGAATCGATGCCCGTAGCCACGTTAAAGGCGATACGGTTGGTGATGTTGGCCTTAATAAGGCCCGTCACCACGTTGGAGCTGGGGCGCTGCGTAGCCACGATAAGGTGAATACCGGCAGCACGGCCCAGCTGGGCGATACGGACGATCGAGGCCTCGACATCCTTGCCGGCTACCATCATCAGGTCCGAAAGCTCGTCGATGATGATGACCAGATAGGGCATCTTTTGCGGCGGGTTATCGTAATGCTCAAACTCGCCGGCGGCCTGCTTTTCGTTATAGGTCGAGATCTTGCGCACGTTAAGGCGCTCGAAGACCTTCAGGCGGCGCTCCATCTCGGACACCGCCCACTGCAAGGCACTCGCGGCCTGCTTGGGCTCGGTTACTACGGGCACGTAAAGGTGCGGCAGGCCGTTATAGCCTGCGAGCTCGACGCGCTTGGGGTCGACCATGATCAAGCGAACGTCCTCGGGAAGCGCGCGCATGAGCAGGGTCGTGATGATGGAGTTGATCATGACCGACTTACCGGAACCCGTGGTACCGGCGATCAGCAGATGGGGCATCTTGGCGAGGTCGGCGACAACCGGCGTGCCCTCGGCATCGCGACCGATGGCAAGCTCGAGCGGACCGCCCTTCACATAGGGAAGTACGTCGCCTAGGTTGACGTTCTGACGCTTGCGATTGGGAATCTCGATACCAACGAGCGAGGTGCCGGGAATCGGCGCAAAGATGCGCACCGACTGGGCGGCAAGCGAAAGCGCGATATCGTCCTCGAGACTCGAGATCTTGCTCACGCGCTCGCCCTCACCGGGCTGCAGCTTAAAAGTCGTGACCGTGGGGCCGGCAATCCAGCCGACGACGCGGGCGCTACGGCCAAACTCAAGCAAGGTGGACTGCAACGACTCGGCAGTCTGTTCCAGCTCCTTGTCAGAAGACGCGGAGGACGCCGACTGCGGGTTGGCATGCAGGATTTCGAGCGGCGGAAGCTTGAGGCCGTCCTCTTGGTCGCCCTCGGCATCGGCATTGGTACCGTCCGCTCCCCCATCGCCGGCTGCAACAGGAGCAGCGGAAGCCGTGGGGGCGGAGGCATCGGAAACCTTGGGATGCTTTAGGAAGTCAGGGATCTGCGGAGCTGCCGAAACGGGCAAATGGCGGCTCTGACTCGTCAGCCTTGTCCGGGTCGTCTTCCATCGAAAACTGTCCGGTGACCTGTCCTGCGTTGGCGCGGCGACGCGGCAGCAAGGTGGTCTTGGCGGTCTCGAGCGGAGCCTCGTCGTAATCGTCATCGCCCTCAGTGAGTTCAATTTCGCTATCGGACCAAGACGGGTCAGGCTCGCTCGTGTTGAGCTTGGGCGCGGCCTTGCCCTTCTTGGCATGGCGACGCGGCAGCAGCGTGGTCTTGGCGCGCTCGGCCTCCACGGCCTCGGACACGTCGACAAACGGGTCATCGTCCTCGTCGTCATCCAAAACCGGGTCGGCATCGCCACCCATGAACGTGGTCACCGCGGCGTCAGCCCCCTTCTGGCGCAGAATGCTCAGGTGCGGACGGGCAACGCCGGGAACCGACAGGGCCTCTTCATCGCCCCACGGGCTCGCGTTGACATCGGCACGACGGCGCTCGGCAAAATCGGCAGCGCGATCACGTGCGGAGCGCAAAACGCCACCCACCGAAAAGCCAATGATGACCAGGCCAACGACGACAAGGCCCAGCAAGACAACCATAGCGATAGGTTTACCCAGGGCGTTTTGCAAGGCACTTGCGATAAAGGCGCCAATGTAGCCGCCCGAGGCGGAAAGGTTCTGCGGCGTAAACATGAGGTCGCACGAGTCGGTCGTACCCGGAACCATCAACGATAGGATAGAAACAATGGCCACAAAGACCACGGCACCACCCGCGACCGAGCGAATGTTGAGCGGCGAGTCCTCACCCAAAAAGAGCGTGGCGGCAAACAGCAAGATGACGATCGGCAGCACGTAGGCGCCCAGACCAAAGCCGAGGTGATAGAAACCGGCAACCGCAGCTGTCACGGGTGCCGTTGCCGGAGAAATCACGGCAATGAAGGACGCAATCGCCAAAACGGCAATGATAACGCCGGCGATATCGCGATTGGCCGAAGGCTCGACCAGGGGTTCGAACTCATCGAACTCGGACTCGTGGCCCTTATTGGCACGCAGATGGGAACCGGCACCCTTAGCAGATGCCGGTTGGTTGTTGGATTTGTTGCCTTTGGCGTTTTGTGCAGATCCGCGCGCCAAACTAAACCTCCATGACGACTGGGATGATCATCGGACGGGTGCGCGTGCGGCTCCAGATAAAGTTGGAGAGCGAATCGCGCACGGCCTTGCGAATGGCATCGGAGCCGCTACTGGTAAAGCTAAACTTGCCCTTCTCGATCGTCTTCATGATGGCTGCGGAGGCATCCTCGGAGAACTGGTCGTCGATGGCAAACGAAACGCCGCGGCCCGAGAACTCGATAGCCTCGATCTTCTTGTGCTTGAGCGAGACGATGGCAACAGCCGTGACCATACCGTCGTTGGCGAGCTTTTGGCGATCGCGAAGGACGATGGGGTCGGTGTCGCCGATGCGCAGACCGTCGACATAAACGACGCCGGACTCGACGGGCGCACCGCGTTTGACGATACCGCCACGCATCTCGAGCGTGTCGCCGTTATCAAGGATAAAGATGTGATCGTCCTTGATGCCCATCTTACGGGCAAGCTGGGCATGGGCGCGCAGATGCACGGCTTCGCCGTGAACCGGCATAAAGTAGGTGGGCTTGGCCATGGCCATCAGAAGCTTGAGCTCCTCCTGGCTGCCATGG
>USQE01000187.1 GCA_900556675.1 uncultured Collinsella sp. | reverse complement strand
TGATTGCCTATGGTGAACATTCGGTTGAGATCGGTGCCGAAGAGTTTGATGGCAAGGGCGACAACGGTGGGCTCGTCGACCATGACGTCATCGAGCAGCCTTCTCATGGCCGTAGCAATCTCAACGCGGGGAACCTTATAGACGTCGCGCAGCGTGACCGCGACGCGCGTGATGATTTCGGGGTAGACGCGAGCGGTGCGTGTGGCGATGACCTTGGCAGCGCGAGGTGACAGAACTTCGTCGTCGTCAAGCAGGTAGCGTAGGATGACGGTCTCGTCGATGATGGTGCTACTCATGGATATCTACTTCCTCGGGACCCAAAATCGAATCGTCGCTTTCCGTGACAAGGTATTCAATCCAGGCATTGCGCTCCTCGGAGCGGCGATTGGGGTCACCATATGCTTTGAGCGATCCATAGGCGGCGGTGCCGTCCTTTGAGCGCACGGCGACCGGCTGAAAGGGGAGCTTGCGCATCAAAATGCTCTGCGCGACAAATAGACGGACGGCCTCGGCAAGCGATGTGCCCATGGCATCGTAGAGATGCTCGGCATGCTGCTTGTCTTCCTCGCGAATGCGCACCTGCAGGATGGCTCTTTTTTGAGTCGATGACATCACTGGCCCCCTTAATGAGCGTGCAATATAGTCGGTCAAATGCGGCATGTGCCGATACTTGAGCATCTTATAACGATTACTTTATTTCACTCAAGTAAATTACCATTAACACGAATACAAGCGTAGTACATCCAAAATGAGAGCGCGTAAAAATCTCTGAGGCGTACGCATGTAATACACTCACCTTTATAGCTTCTAGAGAATAATTCCAACCTGCTAAAACCCCTGCAATACACCCGTATTGCAGGGCCTATGCTCAAGTTTGCCCCCTGCAACTGCGTATATTCAACCTGTATACCGTTGGAGAAATTCTACCGAGTGCCTGTTTCGCCGCATGCATTCGATACGCCGATGCCAGGCCACGGGCGGCTTGGGACAACGTCGACAGGGTCTCTCCGGCATGGGATTCAGGAGGGAGTGAACAACATGGGCAATAAACGAGTCGTAGCCGATTCTTCACGCTGCATTGGGTGCCAAACCTGTATGGCGGCGTGCATCGAGGCACACGATATTCCCGGCAACATCGCCGCACCTCGCTTGCGCGTAACGCGCACCTACGAGATCTCCGCGCCGGTGGCATGTCACCACTGCGAGGACGCTCCGTGCGCCAAGGCCTGTCCTACGGGCGCCTTGTTCTTTGATCCAAAGAACCATCGCATCGGCGTCAACGAGGACAACTGCATCGGCTGCAAGAGCTGCGTCATGGCCTGCCCCTTTGGCGCCGTGAGTGTGGCGACTACGCAGGTCCCCGTCTTGATGGGCGACGTGCGCGTGGGTTCGCAGACTAAGAGCTTCGTGCTCAAGTGCGACCTGTGCGTGGACCGTCCCGGCGGCCCGGCGTGTGCCGAGGCGTGCCCGACCAAGGGCCTCACCCTGGTAGACGAGGATCGCCTGGCAGAACTGACTGCCGAGCGTGCCCGCGCCACCATCGAAAACGAGGCGTAAGCGTTGGGGCGACAAGCCCAATGATTGTCAAATAAGTACCGAGTATTCGGTAGCAGAGAAAGGAAGGAGGGTGTCATGGAGAAGCATAAAGTGATCTGCCCGTACTGCGGCGCCGGTTGCCAGTTTAACCTCTTGGTCCAAAACGGCCAGGTCGTGGGTACTGAACCGCTCAACGGCATCACCAACCAGAGCGAGCTGTGCCTTAAGGGCATGAGCGGCTACGACTTCATCAACGACACCAAGATCTTGACTCCTCGCGTACTGCACCCGATGATCCGCCGCACCAAGGGCGCGGATCTTGAGCGCGTAAGCTGGGACGAGGCACTGGATTTCACCGCATCTAAGATGCAGGCCATAATTGACGAATATGGTCCTAACGCTGTCATGACCACCGGCTCTTCGCGAGGCGGCGGCAATGAGGCGAACTACGTCATGCAGAAGTTTACGCGTGCGTGCATCGGCACCCACAGCGTGGACAACTGCGCCCGTACTTGACACGGCCCTACTGTCCTCGGTCTGATGGACACGGTTGGTTCAGGTTGCATGTCATGCTCCATCCCCGGTATGGAGGATGCGGGCTGCATTTTCCTCTTCGGCTATAACCCTGCCGATTCGCACCCCATCGTCGCAAGGCGTATCGTGCGAGCCAAAGAAAAGGGTTGCAAGATCATCGTCGCCGACCCGCGCCATATCGAAACCGCGCGTATCGCCGATCTCTACCTTCCGATCAGGAACGGTTGCAATGTCGCGTTCCTCAACGCCTTTGCCAACTGCTTGGTCAACGATGGCCTCTACGACAAGAAATTCGTCGCCGAGCACACGAACGGCTTTGACGAGTGGTGGGAGACCATCAAGAATTACACTCCCGAATCCGTACAGGACATCACGGGTGTCGAGCCCGCGTTGATCCACCAAGCTGCCGAGATGTACGCCACGGCGAAGCCTTCTGCCATCATTGGTTGGGGCATGGGCGTATGTCAGCAGAAGCAGAACCTGAAGACGGTGCACACCATCGCCTCCATCGCCTGCGTTGCCGGCCAGATCGGCAAACCCAATTCCGGCCTCGCGCCCGTGCGTGGCCAGAATAACGTCCAGGGCTCCTGCGATATGGGCATGCTGCCCAACCTGTACCCTGGCTACCAGAAAGTCACCGACCCCGCAGTGCGTGCCAAGTTTGCCAAGGCTTGGGGCGTGCCCGAGGAAAAGCTCCCGCTCGAGGAGGGCTACAAGCTCACCGACCTGGGTCACCTGGTCGACGAGGGCAAGGTGCACTGCTTCTACAACTACGGCGAGGACCCGGTGCAGACCGAGCCCGATTCGGCCGGTATGCGCAAGACGCTCTCCGAGCTGGATCTGTTCATCTGCCAGGACATCTTTATGACGCAGACGACCATGCTCGCCGACGTCATCCTGCCTGCCACCTCTTGGGGCGAGCACGAGGGTGTCTTTACCGCATCCGACCGTAGCTTCCAGCACTTTGACGCGGCCGTTCCGCCCAAGGGCGAGTGCCGTCACGACTGGGAGATCTTCGCGGACCTGTCCACGCGTATGGGCTATCCCATGCACTACGACAACACCGAGCAGATCTGGAACGAGTGCATTAGCCTGTGCCCCAACTTTGTGGGCGCGACCTACGAGAAGATGGCTCCCGAGGGCGGCTACGCCCAGTGGCCCGTCAAGAGCACCGATGTGAACGACCACGGTACGCCCGACATGTTCGCTGGTGGCAAGTTCACCACCAAGGACGGCCGCGCCAACCTGATGGCGCACGACTGGGAGGCGCCCTCCGAGCTTCCCGACGATGAGTACCCGCTCATCCTGTGCACCGTCCGCGAGGTCGGCCACTACAGCTGCCGCTCGATGACCGGCAACTGCAAGACGCTGG
>USQE01000186.1 GCA_900556675.1 uncultured Collinsella sp. | reverse complement strand
TCCAATTCGGCCTGAATTTTAAAGCGACGATACTGGCCCTTGTCGGCACGGCCGTTGGTAAATACCACCATCGAAGCGACGGTAAAGGTGCCGTGCAACGTCGAGATATCGAAGCACTCGATGCGCAACGGCGGCGCAGGCAGCGCCAGCGCGCTTTCGAGCTCCAGGAGCGCCTGATTAGTGCGATCGTCAGCATACCCCGTGCGCATCATGTAGCGCATGAGGGCATGGCGCGCATTTTTGGAAGCCATATCGAGCAGGCGGTGCTTTTCGCCGCGCTGCGGCCTATGGAGATGGCAAGAGCGTTCGCGCTTGCCCGCAAGCCACTCCCCCAATGCTTCGGCGTCCTCAAGCTCGACAGAGAGATTGATCTCGGCTGGAATATCAGCCGTCTCGTCGTAATAGCGCTTAAGAAAGCCCGATTGAAGCTCTTCCTCGTCGACATCCAGGCCTTTATCGAGGATGAACTCACAAGTTCGAACCGTTCGGCCCTCGCGAACGACAAAGACACAGGCGGCAGAGATAGTCTCTTCGCGATAGAAGCCGATGACGTCGATATCGACGCTCGATGGAAAAACGACCTGTTGGCGATCGTCCAGGCCCCTAATGACTTCCAGGCGACGCTTGACGCGCGCCGCACGCTCAAAATCGAGCGTCTCGGCGGACGTAAGCTCGTCAACGACATCCTTGCGATGGCCCGACAAGAAACGTTCGACACGTTTGACGTTCTTGGCATAGTCGGCAGGGGAAATCGCGCCGATGCATGCGCCCGGCCCGCGCCCGACATGGTAGTCAAAGCAGGGACGCCCGTTTTGCGCGCAAATCATATTGACGATGTCTTCTTCGCCCTTATGAGATTCGACGATGCGGCGGCAGCGGCGCCATTCCGCACAGGATGCCGAGCAAATAGGAATAACCTTGCGTAGCGTATCGATGGTCTCACGCGCCGCACGGCTATCGGTATAGGGGCCAAAATAGCGCGTTCCCGGTTTATGACGCTCTCGCGTGTATTTAATAGCCGGAAACAAGTCGCTCTTGGTAATGGCGATAAAGGGATAGCTTTTATCGTCTTTGAGATCGACGTTAAAGTACGGATGGTACTGGCCAATCAGATTGCGCTCGAGCACCAATGCCTCGTGCTCGGTCTCCACCACGATATAGTCGAAGCTCGCCACCAGCTGCATCATGAGCGGGATCTTTTGACGCTCGTCCTGCAGCGTCACGTATTGACGCATACGGGCACGCAGGTTTTTTGCCTTGCCCACATAGATGACATCACCCTTGGCATCTTTCCAAAGGTAGCAGCCAGGTTGCGTGGGAACGCGCAAAACCTGCTCGGCAAGTGTTGGAATGTTGTCGTGACCTGCCACGCGCACCTACTTGCGACGAAGCAGCGCCGAGACCTCGGGCATCTTCAAGACGAAGGCAAGACCAAAAGTTACAGCGAGCGAGACGACGCCTGCAACACAAACGTAGCCCAGGGTAATGAGGATCGAGCTGCCAAGCGCTCCGACAAAGTGCTCAAGTGCCCACATGACGCCGGCGCCCGCGGCAGCGCCCAAGCCACCGAACAGTAGGCCGAAGAAACCGCCATGCAGGATAGACTTGACCTGAAGGCCATGCAGACGACGGCGCAGCCACCACAGTGAGCATCCGACCAAGACCACGTAGTCAACGACGTACGAAAGCGCAATTGCCGGCATACCGTAGCCCAGCACCACGCCAAACAGCAGCACCGAACCGGCCTGGCCGATAGCGGAGTACAGGCAATAGCGGCTATAAGGTTTCATATCGAGCAGGGCCGAGAAGCTCTTCTGCATCAGCACGACCACGCCGTAGAGCGGCAGGGAAAGTGCCAGATAGATAAGGAACTCCGACACCAGCGCCACACCGGATTCATCGAACTTGCCGGCGCAGTAGATCATGTTGAGCGGACGGGCGAAGACGATCAGATACATCGCAAACGGAATCAGGAAGAAGAACATCTGGGCGACACCGCGCGAAATGCCCGTGCGGACGCTGTCGTAATCCTTCTCCTGCGCATCGTGAGAGAGTTCGGTATAGAGTGCCGTCGAAAGCGAGGCGGCGATCAGCGCATAGGGCAATGTGTACCACAGGCGCGCATATGCGATGACGGAAGGGCCGGTCTCGGGCTGCACCACCAGCGCGGCGGCATTGGTAATGGAGGTCGAGACAAACATGCACACCGTGGCGAGCAGCGTCGGGATACCAAGCGCGATCGTCTGTCGCAGCGCGGGATCCTTAAAGTCGATATGGATATGAGGATGCACGCCATGCTTGCCAAGCGCGGGAATCTGGCAGGCCATCTGGACAAAGACGCCGAGGGTCGTACCAACTGCGATCAAGATAATACCGGCCTGCTCGCCAAATTGTGCAGACACGGGAGCAAAGCCCATAAAGCTGGCGATGACGATGACATTGTTGAGAACCGGGGCAAACGTCGACCAGAAATAGTCGCGGTGTGCGTTGAGAACGCCCGAGAACACCGAGCCCAAGCCATAAAACAGAATTTGAATAGCAAAGAAGCGGAACATGAACGCAGCGGTATCCATGCTGCCGCCATCGCCCGAAAGGAACGACTGCGTCCAAATAAAGCCGGGAGCAAACACGGTGCCCAGCAGCGAGATACCGCCCAGCAGCAGAAGCAGAAAGCCCGGGAAGGTCAGCGCCTGCATCGCCTGCTTCGCAAAGAAGATGATCGCCCAGCCCATGCCGATGTAGCAGATCATGGAAAACACGTTGTACTTCTTCAAATCGATGGCGGTCAGGGTAATGGCCAGAGCGGCAAGACCCCATTCCACCCCGAACAGCGTCCAGCCCAGAGGCGGATACTTGGGGGCAATGCTCGCCAGAACGATGGGGGTGTAGGTCCCGGCAATCAGCACATAAATGGTGCAGTGGTCGATGACCTGCATGACCTTTTTCCCCGTGGAGGGCAGCAGGCCATGATACACGCTGGACATGGTGTAGAGCAGGATCATGGTGGCACCGTAAATGGCCGAGGTGACCACGCCCATGGGGTTATGATGGATGGCCGCCCGGATGACGCACAGGGTCAGCACGGCAATGCCCATGGCTCCGCCGACAATGTGGGTGACCATGTTGGCGATCTCCTCGCCCCGGGTGTAGCGGGGCAGCTTTCGCTCCGCCAGCTTTGTTCGTTTCATAGGGATTCCTCCTGTGGGGTAGTTGCCCCTATTTTATCATATTTTTAAAAAAAAGAAACCCTTATTTTTCTGAAAAATGCCTTGACAAAGGGCTTCCTTTGCGGTACTATATATGCCTGTGACCATGGCTGAGGTTGCGGAAGTCATCAGTATCCCTCCGGAAAGAGGCAAATTGCCGGAGGAGGAAAGGGACTTTCGCCGAAGACTGCTGTTTTCTTGCCGGGAAAGGCAGTCTGGGTCCGTACAGAAGATGTGCGGAACT
>USQE01000185.1 GCA_900556675.1 uncultured Collinsella sp. | reverse complement strand
CACCGTCAACTACAACCGCGATATTGAAATCTTCCCTGTCTTGAAGCGCATGTTGGAACGTATCCTAGGAACCTCACCTTATGCTTCTCCAACAGACATGGGCGTCAATATGGTCGGCTTTGCCATCACCGATGACGATGCCTGCCGCGACGCTTCCAAGATGGAGATCGTCCGCCGCTACTTTACCGCGGTCGAAAATGTGCGCCGTACCGGCGTGGGCGATGAGCAAGTCGACCGTCTCAAGATTATTATGAAGAAGGCCGGCATCGATAAGAACTACTCACCGGCGCGCTCGGCGGCCTTAACCAGGGAGCAACTGACGGGTGGTCCCGTGGGCGCCATGGTCATGCCGGACGGTTCCGTGGTGACCGGTAAGACCTCCACGCGCCTGGGCGCCGCAAGTTCGCTCATTATGAACGCTCTCAAGCATGTTTCGGGCGTCGACCTTGAGCTTGAAGTCATCAGCGACGAGGCGATCGAGCCCATCAGCAAGCTCAAGACGCATTTCCTGGGCAGCAAAAACCCGCGCCTTCACACCGACGAGACGCTTATGGCGCTGTCGATCACCTCGGCTACGAGCGAGACGGCCGCTCGTGTCCTTTCGGGCCTGGAGCAGCTGCGCGGTTGCGATGCCTTCTTTAGCGTGATTATCTCGCCGACGGACGAGACGGTGTTGCGTAAACTGGGCATCAACGTGTGCTGCGAGCCCAAGTTTGAGCGTCGTGGTTTCTTCCATCGCTAAGTTTGAAGTACCGCGGTAATTGCATCGCCTTTTGGCCGTATCGGGTTAGCGCCCGGTACGGCTTTTTGATCAATAAAGCGTCTATTTCGGCGAAAAATAGCCGTTTACCTGCCTAAAAACAATTTGGGCGGTATACAATAATCGTAACTGTTTCATCCTTAGCGGGATGCCGCATGATGGATATTACCTGCCATCGTGAGGTGTGTCGGTCGTGCACGGCGCGCTGGATGCTCGTGCTCGGTTAGAGGAGGCTGCCATGGCGGGCAAGGGTCGTGCGAGTGTCAACGATATGAAGCGTGTCGAAGTGCTGGTGTTGATGGAGATTGCCCAGCAATCCGAAAGTGGCGGGACATATGGCTTCTCGCGCAAAACGCTTGCGGAGCACGTTGGGGTGTCTCCGTATCGAGCCCGCGCCGCAATTGAGCGCTTGGATTCTGACGGTTTGATCGAGGTCGTTTCGCGTTATAGCGAGGATGGCGGCCAGCTTGCAAATGGTATTTGCCTTACCGAGCGTGGCGGGTGGTATCTGAAAGGCATCCGCGCGGGTATGCTCGTTCGGGATATGCTCAGGGACGAGCTTGCCGATCGGTAGCGATCTGCCGCCTAAGTTGTTGTTACGCCGCTCGGGTCCCGGGCGGCGTTTTGTTTCGAGATGGAGAAATGCAAGCACTTTGGTGAAAAATGGCGAACTGCTTCTTTCTCGAGTATTACAATGAAGACCCGTAAGATGTGTATGGACAACTTCTACGGGAAGCGCAGGTAATTCAATATGACTAAGCATGTGTTTGTGACCGGCGGCGTGGTTTCGTCTTTGGGCAAGGGCATTACCGCGGCATCGCTGGGCCGTTTGCTCAAGTCGCGCGGCTACAAGGTGACGATGCAGAAGGCCGACCCGTATCTGAACGTCGACCCCGGTACCATGAGCCCGTTCCAGCACGGTGAGGTCTTTGTGACCGAGGACGGCTACGAGTCCGATCTGGACCTGGGCCACTACGAGCGCTTTATTGACGAGAACCTGACCCGCGATTCTAACTTTACGACGGGCGCCATTTACAAGAGCCTGATTGCCCGCGAGCGTCGCGGTGACTTTTTGGGCGGTACCGTCCAGGTGATCCCGCACGTCACCAATGCTATCAAGGACAAATTCCGCCGCATTGAGGAGCAGACTGGCTCCGACGTTGTCATTACCGAGCTGGGTGGCACGATCGGCGACATCGAGTCGCAGCCGTTCGTGGAGGCTATCCGCCAGTACCGCAAGGAGGCCGGTCCCGAGAACGTCTGCTACATCCACGTATCGCTCGTTCCCTATATCGCCGCCGCCCACGAGGTTAAGACCAAGCCCACGCAGCACTCCGTCAAGGAGCTGCGCAGCTTTGGTATCCAGCCGGACATCATTGTGCTGCGCTCCGATCACCATATTGATGACGCTATCCGCGGCAAGATCGCGAGTTTCTGCGACGTCGACACCGACTGTGTCTTTACCAACGAGGATTGCGCGAGCATTTACGACGTGCCGCAGCTGCTCGCGGAGCAGGACTTTGACCTGCGCATTTGCGAGCGCCTTGGCCTCGATCCGCGCGAGCGCGATATGAGCGCATGGAATGAGTTCCTGCGCAAGCAAAACCATGCCAACCATCACGCCGATAAGGTTAAGGTTGCCGTCGTGGGAAAGTACACCCAGCTTCCCGATGCATATCTGTCGGTTATCGAGGCCCTGCATCACGCGGGCGTTTTCTACGATCGTCACGTAGATGTGCAGCTGGTCGATGGTGAGAGCCTCGATGCCGAAAACGTCAATGAGGTTCTGGGCGACGCATCGGGCATCCTGGTTCCCGGCGGCTTTGGCAAGCGCGCCCTGGAGGGCAAGATCCTTGCTGCCGAGTTTGCTCGCGAGCACAAGATTCCGTATCTGGGCATTTGCCTGGGTATGCAGGTTGCCGTGTGCGAGTTCGCCCGCAACGTTGTCGGCCTTGCCGGTGCCAGCTCCTCCGAGTTTGATCCGGACGGTCCGTTTAGCGTAATCGACCTGATGAGCTCGCAGGAGGACGTGACCGAGAAGGGCGGCACCATGCGCCTGGGCGCCTATCCGTGCAAGCTCGCTGCCGATACCCTCGCGCGTGAGGCGTATGGCGAGGAGCTTGTCTACGAGCGCCACCGTCACCGTTTTGAGTTCAACAATGCCTTCCGCGATCAGCTCGAGGACGCCGGTCTTGTCATCTCGGGTCTTTCGCCTGATGAGCGTCTGGTCGAGATGGTCGAGCTGCCGCGCGATGTGCACCCGTGGTTCGTGGCCACCCAGGCTCACCCCGAGTTTAAGAGCCGCCCCACCAATCCTCAGCCGCTATTCCGAGAGTTCGTGCGTGCCTCGATTGGCCAGCATGAGGGCGTCGATCGCCTGCAGGTGACGCCCATGAATCGTTCGACGGACTAAGGTTGCCGGCGAACCGGGAACATATCGGAGAAGCTCCTTCGCCGCTCGCTGTGGCGGCGGGGGAGTTTCTTGATTACCTTGCAGTCGAGCGGGGCTTGGCGCGTAACACGATTGCCGCCTATCGCCGAGACCTGACGACCTACTGTGCCTATCTGGAGCGGACGGGCATTGCGTCCTTTGAGGACGTGAGTCGGCGGGTCATTGAGGACTTTATCGCCGATCGGCGCGATGGGGGCTATTCCGATGCCTCGGTGGAGCGCGCGCTCGCTGCCGTCAAAGGCCTGCATGCCTTTTTGGTGCGCGATGGGGCCGTGACCCAAAATCCTAC
>USQE01000184.1 GCA_900556675.1 uncultured Collinsella sp. | reverse complement strand
ATAACAGCCCACACACCGGCAACGGCGAGCAGCAGCAGGGCGATTTGAATGGGACTCATACAAGCCTCCCGAAGGAATCGAAATACAGACGCTGTTCATGGTACCCCAAAGAAGGGGAAAGATACCCAAAGGGAATGTGCGTGGTGCCAATGACCTACTTGGGTGCGTTACCGCTACGGTCGCGTTCGCTTTGCTCCACACGCCACTCTTCCCAGCCGCGGCCCGCAGGCTGCCAGAATGCGCCGCGCTCCAGCCCCTCGGGCAAATAGCGCTGATCGACCCAGCCTTCGGGATAATCGTGCGGATACTTATACACGCCGTATTCGTCGCTGCCCGGACGGTGACGATCGCGCAGGTAACTGGGCACCTCGCGAAGTCCACTTGAATGAATATCGGCCAATGCCGCGTCAATCGAGGCCTCGCACGCGTTGGATTTAGGCGCCAAGCACACATAGAGAGCAGCCTGAGCCAGATTAATACGGCACTCGGGATAGCCAATGACCTCGGCAGACTTAAATGCGGCATGCGCCACCAAAAGCGCCTGCGGGTCGGCGTTGCCAACATCCTCAGAAGCCTGAATCATAATACGGCGAGCGATAAACTTGGGATCCTCCCCTGCATCGATCATGCGCGCGAGCCAATAGATCGTGGCATCGGGGTCACTACCGCGCATAGACTTAATAAACGCACTGATGATGTCGTAGTGCATGTCACCGTTTTTGTCGTACGAAAAGCCACGGCGCGGGTTGGCAATCTTCACGTCGTCAACGGTGATGGGATAGCGCTCCCCCGCCGCCGGCGCCGGTGTTCCCTCGGTATCGGGACGCGTGACGGCAATCTCGCTCGCAAGCTCGAGCGTCGTGAGCGCTGCCAGCGTGCAGATGGTCTTAACCGTATCCTCATCGGCCGAGAACTTGCCGTTCAAACCCTGCGGAGCCTCGAGCGCACGCTCAATGAGTGTGGCGATATCCTCGTCTTTCAGATGCTCAAGCTCCACCACGCGACCACGCGAGAGCAGCGCCGAGTTGACCTCAAAGTACGGATTCTCCGTCGTGGCGCCAATCATAATGACGGTACGGTTCTCAACCGCATGCAGCAAGGCATCCTGCTGCGACTTGGAGAAGCGGTGAATCTCGTCGATGAAAAGAATGGTGCGGCGGTCGTAGGTATTCAGGCGCGTCTTGGCCTCGTCAATCACGCGGCGCAGGTCCTTCACGGTACCCGTCACGGCGCTGACCTCGACAAACTCGCTCTTGGTATGATTAGCGATAATGTGGGCCAGCGTCGTTTTGCCCGTACCGGCCGGCCCATACAGAATCACACTCGACAGCACATCGTGCTCAATTGCGGCACGCAGCCACGAGCCCTTACCGACGGCCTTTTGCTGACCCACGTACTCGTCGAGCGAATTGGGGCGCATGCGCACCGCAAGCGGCGCATTCTGAAAGGAACGCTCGCGCGTCGAAGCAGAAAAAAGGTCGTCCATAGCCATCCCGTGCATCAATCAAAAACGTTTTCCACGAACAGTATACCGAATATATACGAACTACCGTTCGTTAATATAGGTTCGGTGCGGAAACTTCAATCCCGGGAACAACTTGCTCGTGAGCTCGCAGAAATAGCCGTCAGTCATGCTCGCGATGTAGTCCACCACCACTTGATCCTTGTCGTCTTGCCAAGCATAGGTACGGTCGTAATAGGAAAGCTGCTGCTCAATGCGAGAAATGTGGTGCTTAAAGATATACGAAGACTCATCGCCTTCGTTAATATCCCGAAGGCAACGGTCGTAGAGCTTTTCGAAAGCCTCGCGCAGCTCCGCTTCGGAGTCGCCCTCGATGCCGCCTTTGCTATAGATTTTCTCGTAGTTCTCGCGCTTGGCTCGGCGGATTTCCTCAAACAGATCCTCGCTCATCTCGATACGCGCCTTGCCATAGCTGTGCTCGACAATATCGATGGAGGCGTGCGTGAGGATCCAGCTGTTGTATGCCCCGCCCAGGCCATCGTCAAAGGCGTCAGGTGACAGCAGACCCGCCGCAATGGCGTCTTGGCGATCGCGCCCAACGTAGGCGAGGATATCCGAGATGCGAACCACGCAGCCCTCGAGCGTCATGGGACGCAGGTGCTCAATTGCGCCATAGCCCGTGGCGATGCAATCTTCAACCGTCTGATCGAACTGGTCAAAGGAGCTCATGTCCGAGAGCTCAAACACGCGTTGCTCGTACTCACCGTTATGGCACAGCACGCCATCAAGCGTCTGGAGCGACACATTGCGGCCATACAGCGCATCGAGCACGAGGACCGACTGCACGTTATGGAAAAAATAACGACCCGTGCGCTCGTGATAGATATCGTTGAGGAATCGCTCACCTGCATGGCCAAAGGGTGTGTGGCCCAAGTCGTGGCCCAGGCCAATCGCCTCGATCAGATCGCAGTTGAGCCCCAGGGCACGTCCTACATCGCGAGCGATGCGCGAGACAAGCTGCACGTGCAGACCGCGACGCGACAGGTCATCGTTGCTACGGAAGCTAAAGACCTGCGTTTTACCTGCATAACGCGTGTACGCCGGAAGATGAAGAATCTTTTCGGTATCGCGCATAAACGCCGGACGCATAAGCGTGCCTTTGTCGGCAGCGCGATCAATACGACGAATGACCTGATCGTCGTTGCAACGATACGGGTTGACGGCACCCGAAGCACGATCGGCGGAAATGCGCTCGACAAGTTCGGACGACAACGCCGAGGGAATACGGTCCATGCGCGCCTTAATGACGGCCGTTTCTTGATTAGTTGCCATGGCATGCTCCTTAAGAAGGATGCGCAATCGTTTACAATGTGCAGCCCACGACCTCGATTATGGCAAAAATCGGCACCAAAAACGGGAGCAATGGCAGAGAGCGCGATTTTGTGAAGAGGCAGAAGAGGGCAAGGACCAGGAGTGCGACGGCAAATGCCACGATGCCGCCCATAGGGTCGAGCGTGCAAAGCGCGAAGAGCGCCTTGGCGTCCCCCATGCCGATTCCGGGGGCTTGACGGAGGTGCCGCCAGAGCGACTCAGTGAGCACAAGGGCAAGGTAGACGATGACCGCAAGACCGGCGTGGTCAAGCGCCGTGCTAACGCCCCTATCGAGACAAACGCCTGCAAACGCCGCCACGGTGCACGCGGCAGCAAGCGCGTTCGGAAACCGCCGCTCGCGCGCATCGATGCAAGCACCAGCGATGGCGCACAGCCAAAACGGGATATAGACCATCGAGCACCTCCTCGAGCTGCATCGTAAAAGTAAAAACCACCACAAAGGTGCCTGTCCCCTTTGTGGTGGTTTTAATCGTGGTTATTTGGCGCCTTGCATGACCTCATCGAGGGTAACGTTGACGGCGTGCTGCGTCGGGACCCAGTCGACCTTTAGGAACAGAGCAGCCACCGTGATGGGGATATAGCTGAACATAAAGATCGGGAAGGTAAACAGGTTGGTCACCAAACGCCACTTTTGCGCACAGTGAATATGC
>USQE01000183.1 GCA_900556675.1 uncultured Collinsella sp. | reverse complement strand
ATCAAAGAAGCCGTACGGATAGTCGCGCGCAAAGTAGCGCTCGTTGTCCACGAACATATAAGTGACGCCGTCGCGCTCGAGCTTCTCCAGCCCGCAGTACTCATTGCGCCAGCCCAGGCTCACGTAAAAGTCGGCAAAGTGCTCCATTTGCGCCTTGTACTCGTCCTTGATGGTGGCGTACTTGGGCACCATCACGATGACCTCGGCGCCGGCGCGCACGAGTGCCGCAGGCAGCGAGCCCGCCACGTCACCCAGGCCACCGGTCTTAACAAACGGTGCGCACTCGGCCGAGGCAAACACGATCTGCATCTTTTTGCTGGAATCTGCCATATTGTCTCCCATGTTGCAATTCGAGAAAAGCCGCCTGGCGCTAACCGGGCGGCTATTCTACATGTTACGAGCGATGTTGCGGTGCCAACGTTAACGCACGATGGTGGTGTCGGAAGTTAACGGAGCCTTGCCCAGCACCAGGATGTTCTCGGGCGTGCCGCGAAGCTCGGTGTTGGTGGGAACCACGTTGTTCTTATCCAGGATGGCGTTCTCAACGCGGGCGCCGCTCTTGATGATGCAGCTCTGGTTGATGATCGAGTTGGTCACCGAAGCGCCTTCCTCGACCACGACACCGCGCGACAGGATCGAGTTGCGCACGGTGCCCTTGATGATGCAGCCGGCCGAGATGATCGAGTTGCACGCGTGGCTGCCGGTCGCATAGCGCGAAGGCGGCACGTCGTGGGCCTTGGTCAGGATCGGGCGCTCGGGATCGAAGAGCTGGTCGGCCACGGTCTGGTCGAGTAGGTCCATGCTGCGGCGATACAGCGACTTCTCGCTAAACACGCCCACGACCTCGCCCTTGTACTCGTAGCTGCACACGTCGATGTTGCCAAAGTCGCCCTGGAGTGCCTCGAGCAGGTCCAGATAGTCGGCGGCCTGGTAGTGGTCGATAATCTCGAGCAGCGTCTCGCGGTTGACGATGCAGCAGTCCATAGAGGCGTTGTCGCCGTACACGACGCCGGCGCTCACGCCCGTCAGACGGCCGTTCTCGTTGATTTGCAGCTTGGTCTCGTCATCGACGTTACGCGTGGCCTTGCAGTACACCACGGTCATCTGGGCACCGGAGTTCTCGTGCGCGTCGATGATGGTGTTGAGGTCCATGTTAAAGATGATGTTGGTGCCCATCATCACAACATAGGGCTTATCCGAGCGTTGGAACAGCGTCTTGTTGGAGATGATGTCGCGCAGCAGGAAGCGCATGCCGCCCTTGGTGGTGCCATACGCGTTGCCGGGCACCATGAACAGGCCGCCCTTCTTGCGGTCCAGGCCCCAGTCCTTGCCCGAGCCCACATGGTCGATCAGCGAGCGGTAATTGCCCGGCATGACGACGCCGACGGTCTTGATGCCGGCATTCATCATGTTGGACAGTGGGAAGTCGATCAGGCGGTAGCGGCCCAAGAACGGAACGGACGCGATGGGGCGGTCCTTGAGCAGCACGCTGCCGTAGGTCGAAGAGTAGTTAGCGGTGATATAACCGATGGCCTTGCGATTGATCATCGGATCATTCCCCCTTCCCGATAACGACGTCATTTCCAACGACGGCCGTATCCTTGGTGGTATCGACAGAGCCGAGCTTCACGCCCTCTTCGACCGTGGAGTTCTCGCCCAAAATAGCGCGGCAGATGTGCGCACCGCTCTTAACGTGCGCACCCGGCAGCAGCACGGAGTCCTCGACCACGGCGCGCTCCTCGATGATGACATCGGTCGAAAGGATCGAGTGACGAGCGGTGCCGTAGATCTTGCAGCCGTTGGAGACCAGGCAGTCGTCCAGTCGGCCGTCCGGGCCAATGTAGTGCGGCGGACGCGTGGTGATGTTGGACATGATGGGGAAGTGCTTGTCGAACAAATCGAACTCGGGGTTGTTGCCCAGCAGGTCCATCGAGGTCTCGTGGAAGCTGGCGATGGTGCCGACGTCCTTCCAAAAGCCGTGGAACTCGTAGCTGTACAGGCGCTTGCCCTCGCCGAGCAGCTTGGGGATGATGTCCTTGCCAAAGTCGTGGCTCGAGCGCTGGTCCAGAGCGTCTTCCTCGAGCGCCTCGATCAGCACGTCTGCCGAGAAGATGTAGATGCCCATGGACGCGAGGTTCGAATCGGGCTTATCGGGCTTCTCGGTGAACTTGGTGATGCGGCCGTCCTCGGGGTCGGTGGTCAGGATGCCAAAGCGGCTGGCCTCCTCCCACGGCACGGGCATAACGCTCACCGTGAGGTCGGCGTTGTTCTCAATGTGCGTCTTGAGCATCTTGCGGTAGTCCATGCGATACAGGTGATCGCCCGAAAGAATCAGGACGTACTTGGGGTCGTTGGCCTTGATGTAGTCGAGGTTCTGCGTAATGGCGTCGGCCGTGCCCGCATACCAGGCTCCACCGGTCTGCGTCTCGTACGGCGGCAGGATCGACACGCCGCCGTCGCGGCTGTCCAGATCCCAAGCCTCGCCGGAGCCCACGTAGGCATGCAGCAGGTAGGGGCGATACTGCGTCAGAACGCCCACCGTGTCGATGCCCGAGTTGGAGCAGTTGGACAGTGAAAAGTCGATAATGCGGAACTTGCCACCAAAGCTAACCGCCGGCTTGGCGATCTTTTGGGTGAGTGCCCCCAATCGGCTGCCCTGTCCTCCTGCGAGGAGCATCGCGATGCATTCTTTCTTACTCATCGATTTCTCCTTCTGTCATCGATGTTCCTAAACCCATTAGCGACGGGCGCGGCGCAGCGTCACGCCCGTCGAGTAATGCCGTGCTGGCATAGGGGAGCTCGCGCGCCTTTATGCGTGCCAGATCTCGTCGCGGTACTCGCGAATGGTGCGGTCGCTCGAGAACCAGCCGCTCGAGGCGGTGTTGAGCAGAGCCTTGCGGTTCCAGGTCTCCTGGTCGCCATAGCTGCCGGTGAGCTTCTCCCACGCATCCACGTAGCTGCGGAAGTCTGCCATGACCAGGTCGGGGTCGTTGTTGTTCATGAGCTCGTTGTAGATGCTCTCGAAGTTGCCCGAAAGCCCGGCAAACGTGTTGTCCTTGAGTTCGTCCATCACGCGGCCCAGACGCTCGCGATCGTTGTTGAGCGTATCCCACGCAAAGTAGCTGTTCGATGCCCAGAGCTGCTCGACCTCGGGGGCGGTCAGGCCAAAGATGGCCTCGTTCTCGCGGCCGGCCAGGTCGGCGATCTCGATGTTGGCGCCGTCGAGAGTGCCCAGCGTAATGGCGCCGTTCATCATGAGCTTCATGTTGGACGTGCCCGAGGCCTCCTTGCCGGCCGTGGAGATCTGCTCCGAGATCTCGGCGGCGGGGTAGATAAGCTGGGCGTTGCTCACGCGGAAGTTGGGGATAAAGCAGACCTTCATGACCTCATTGACGCGCGGGTCGTTGTTGATGGTATCGGCAAGGCAGACAATGAACTGGAGAATTTCCTTTGCGAAATAGTAGCCCGGGGCTGCCTTTGCGCCGAAGAAGAACGTGTGCGGGGTATA
>USQE01000182.1 GCA_900556675.1 uncultured Collinsella sp. | reverse complement strand
TCAGCAACCGTCGCCACGGCGTCGCCCGGCCAGGCGACCTTGGTCAGGTCGGCCGCAGCCAGTGACTCGGCACTCACGGCATCCTCGCCCTGCTCCAGCACGCGACGACGCAGGGCAGCAGAAAGCGCGTGCGCCCACAGGCCCTCGGCCTCGGCTAGACGCTGTGTGGCGGGAGCGTCAGAGAGCAGGCCCTCGGGCGTATAGCAAATGACGCTCGAGCGCTTAACGAACTCTTCGACCGAAAGCGGGTTGGAGAACATGGCCGTGCCGCCGGTTGGCAGCGTGTGGTTGGGACCGGCAACGTAATCGCCGAGCGGCTCGGAGCTCCAAGCGCCCACAAAGATGGCGCCGGCGTTGCGAATGCCGCCGAGCAGGCCCATCGCGTCCTTGCAGTGCAGCTCCAAGTGCTCGGGCGCCACGGTATTCACCGCCTCGACGGCGGCAGCCATGTCGGCGGCCACCACGATGGTGCCCTCATTGTCGAGCGAAGCACGCGTGATCTCGGCACGCGGCGACTGCGCCACCAGGATATCGATGCCTGCCTCGACCTCGCGCGCAAACTGCTCGTCGCAGGTCACCAGATAGCAGGCCGCCAGCGGATCATGCTCGGCCTGGGCCATCAAGTCGGCCGCGACCACCATGGGCTTGGCCGTAGCATCGGCCAGCACACAGACCTCGGAGGGGCCAGCGACCATATCGATGCCCACGTCGCCGGAGACGATCTGCTTGGCAGCGGCAACAAAGGCGTTGCCCGGGCCGGTGATTTTGTCGACGCGCGGAATGGTCTCGGTACCGTATGCCAGCGCGGCCACGGCCTGGGCGCCGCCCACCATATAGATCTCGTCCACGCCGCCGAGCTTTGCCGCGGCGAGCGTGTAGGGGCTGATCAGGCCGTCTTTTTGCGGCGGGGTCACCATGACCACGCGCTTGACGCCGGCGACCTTGGCGGGAATGGCATTCATGAGCACCGTGGAGGGGTACTGCGCACGACCGCCCGGTACGTAGATGCCGGCCGCCGCGAGCGGGGTCACCTTAACGCCGAGCATCGTGCCGTCCGCACGCGTGGTAAACCAGCTCTGCTCGACCTCGCGCTGGTGGAACTCGCGGATCTGGCGCGCGGCCTTCTCGAGCGCGGCGACAAAGGCCGGATCAAGACCTTCGAGCGCGGCATCGATCTGCTCCTGCGGCAGGCGGAAGCTCTGCAGCTCGACACCGTCAAAACGCCGACAGTAATCGCGCACCGCGGCATCGCCGTTGGCGCGCACGTTGGCCACGATATCGCGGGCGGCGTCGACGATGTTTCGCGGCAGCACGCCCTTGCGGTTGAGCTGGTTGGTAACGAGACGCTCGCCGGGAGCAAGCTTGATGGTCTTCATATCGGTATCCCCTATCGGTCGAGGTTGCGTTTGAAAAAACGAGAGGCCGGGCGGCGGCGCCAATCGGCCCGCAGCCCGGACGTTGGGACGCCCGTGCGTGCTCGCGCTATTGTGCCGAGCCCGCGACGGGCTCAAAATGCTTGTCCTTCACGGCCGCGGCCAGGCGATCTGCCAGGTTGCGCACGCGCGGATCCAGGCGAGCGGCACCCGGGTTGACAAAGAAGCGGGCCGTGCAGTCCATAATGCGACCAGTAATAACCAGGTCGTTATCGCGCAGCGTGGCGCCCGTGGCGGTAATGTCCACGATGCGATCGGTCATACCGACGATGGGGCCCAGCTCGATGTTACCGTGCAGCGAGACGATATCGGCATTCACGCCGCGCTCGGCATACCAGGCACTCGCGATGCGCGGGTACTTGGTGGCCACACGAAGCGACCCGCGGCGGGCGTAGTTGCGCTCGGCCTGGCCGGCGCGCCATGCAGGCTCCGCCTCGATAAACGTGCACAGGCCGTAGCCCAGATCGACCAGCTGCAGCAGGTTGAGGTCGGCCTCGATAAGCGAGTCCCAACCGCAGATGCCGCAGTCGGCGCCGCCGCAGCCCACAAAGGCGGGCGCATCGCTGGGACGCACGATGACAAACTCGATATCGCCGACCGCGCCCTCGCCGGCACGCGTGTCGCGACCGCGCACGATGAGATGACGACCGGGATCGCGCAGCTCAGAGACATCCAAGCCCGCGGACTCAAGCACGTCGAGCGTGTCGGCCTTGAGCGAGCCCTTGGGCACGGCAATGCGCAGCGGACCCTCGGCGCCACGGCCCGCGGCGTGATCGCCATCGGAAGCGGCATCCTCGGCCGAGGTGCGCGCGGCCTCCAGGCGCTCGAGCGAAAAGGCGAAGCCCGCCGCCGGCACCTCGATACCGTCGCCAAACGCGCCGGTGAAGATGGAGTCATAGCGTCCGCCCGAACCGACCGGATCGGGCAGTCCGCCGGCATAAGCCTTAAAGACCAGGCCCGTGTAGTAATTGAAAGAGTTCATGATAGAGAAGTCGAACGACAGCACCTGGGCGTCCTCGGGTGCCAGGCCCTCAACCAGGGCACGCAGCTCGCGCGTCAGCGGCGCGACGATACCGGCAGCCTCCAGCAGCGCGTCCACGCGGTCGAGCACCTCGGCACCGCCGTGCAGACGCGGCAGCTCGCTAATGGCGGCCTTGACGGCATCGGACTCGGTGCTTGCCGCCACGCGGGCATCGAGGCCCACAAAGTCGTTGGCGTGCACGCAGCGCAGGGCCTCAGCGGCCAGCTCGCGATCCTCGCACGCCGCGAGCAGTTCCTTAAACGGACGCACGCTACCTGCGATAATGCGCGCATCGGGCAGTGCCAGCTTACGCACGGCCTCGGCCACGAGCGAGACGATCTCGACATCGCCCGCGGTATCGCCCGCACCGATAAGCTCAAAGCCCAGCTGTGTAAACTGACGCGAGCCACCGGCATTGCGCTGGCACTCGCGAACCACCGGCGCCTCGTAGCGAAGGCGTAGGGGCAGGTCGGCCGCGCGCATGCGGGTCGAAACCAAGCGCACGATCGGCAATGTGTTGTCGGGACGGACCACCAGCAGGCGACCATCATCGTCAAAGAGCTTAAACGGCGTGTCCGCAATGCGGCCGCCCTCCTCGAGTGAGCCCTTGTCCTCGAGCAGTGGCGTCTCGACCGGCAGGTAATGATGCTCCCTAAAGCAGCCCTTCACCGTACATGCGATCTCCTCGCGCGCCTGAGCCTCCTCGGGCAATATGTCCCGGAATCCCCACGGTGTGGCCGTCATCTGATGAGCCTCCTCATGCTGTGTTTCATATAGAACGAAAGACCGGCATAGCTCCGCCGGTTTTCTGGGTACTTTAGCATACTAGAGTGTTTGCGGGGAGAATCGTCCTCCTCGGCTCATAGCGTATTCATTTGGAAACATAGGGGAAAGCGTGTCCCGCCCGCCAGCCGGGACTGCGGACAAAAAGTTGGACCGTTGAGGTCCGGAACGGAGTCCGCATGGCATACAGTAGGAGAATGGTGGAGAGGGCCAGGGCGCTTCGCGGCGCCGGGCTCACCGTCATGGAGATAACCGAGATACTCAGCGGGCCCGGCAAGACGTCCGTCTGGCGCTGGATCAAGGACGTGCGCAAG
>USQE01000181.1 GCA_900556675.1 uncultured Collinsella sp. | reverse complement strand
AGCGAACCGGAGTCGAGCGGCGACGTCTGGGTATAGCAGCGATCCGCGGGCACGACGAGCTTGTCCCGCAGGAATTTGACGATCTCCTGCGGGGCCTCGGGCCAGAATTGCAGGCGCACAGCCGCGAGCTTACGGCGCTTTTTCAGCAGCTCGCTCATGACATCGCGGAAGTCGACGTCGTGATCCATCATGCCCTCGTCCACCGTGATGTCCGCGTTGCGGGTCACGCGGAACAGGCACTGCTTCTGCACCGTGCTGGCGCTGAAAATCGTCGCGGCATAGTGGGCGATCAGCTCCTCCACAAAGGCAAAGCAGGTCGTCTCACCGTCCTTGACAAAGAGCACCCGCTCAAACTGGCTGCTGACCGGCACGATGCCGTAGCTGATGCCCTCATTTTTGGAGTGGAGCTGGGCAATATAGTAAATGTCCTTGTTGTTCAGAAATGGGAACGGGTGGCGGGAATCGACGATCTGCGGGCTGAGCAGCGGCAGCAGCTCGCGCTGGAAGTAGGTTTTCCAGAAATGCTCCTGCGGCTTGGCGAGCTTGGCGAAGTCTACCTTTTTGTAGCCCTCCTGCGCCAGCGCCGAGACAAGGTGCTGGAAGTATTTATCGCATTTTGCCTGCAATTCCGCCACGCGCGGCGTGATGGCAGCCACGACCTCGGCCAGGTTCTGCGCGGTCTGGGTGGTCTGCACGACGAGCCCAACCTTGCCCTTGAGCGGCAGCGCGTCCGCATCGGCGGCGCAGCTCACGACTTGAGCGTCATCGCCGGCATGGCCCAGGATGCCCTCAACCTCGGGGTGTCCCGGCTCGCCCACGACGATCACGCGGTAGCCCTCGCGTACCAGGCGCTCCGCCGCCACGTGGACCTTCTTCACGTAAGGACAGGTGGCATCGACCACGTCGAGGCCGCGCTCGCGAGCTGCCTCGATCACCTGCGGCACCACGCCGTGCGCGCGGATGATCATGGTGCCCGATACGGCATCGTCCAGGGTCTCAGCAAGACCGACGCCTGCCTCGGCAAGCTCGCGCACCACGATGGGGTTATGGATGAGCGGGCCCAGGGTGTGGACCTGAGCGTTCTCCCCCGCCTGTGGGGCTGCCTCCAGGGCCATATCGAGCGCGCGCTGCACGCCGTAGCAGGTGCCGGCGTGGGCAGCGATTTCGATGATGGGGGCGTCGACCTTTCCGGTTACAGCCTCGGCAGTGTTCATGACTTCCTCGCCCATGGCTAGAACCTGCCCGGGTGCTCGGCACACAAGTCATCGCGCATGGCGTAGACGCGACTCATGGCTTCGGACTCAAACCAGGCCAGGCACTCCTTGCGTTTGAGCTCGGCCGGTGCATCGGATAGCGAAATGGCCTTGCCAGCGCGGATCCAGCACTTTTTGGGGCGCATGAGCTTTTTGCCCGCAGGCGTGATATCGGACCAGCCGCAGATAGCGAGCGGGTTGACGGGTGCCTTGCCCATCTGGGCGATGAGCGCAAAGCCGCCGTGGACCTCGGGTTTGATCTCGCGCGAGCGGATGCGCGTGCCCTCGGGGAAGATCAAGACGTCCTCGCCGCGCTGCAGCGCATGCTGGGCGGCGCGCAGGCACTTCATGTCGGCGGTGCCGCGCTCGACGGGAATGCCGCCCACACGGCTAAAGGCCCAGCGCACGATCTTGCTCTTGGCAAACTCGGATTTAAAGATGGGGCGAATGCGGCGGCCGCCAAAGAACAGCGCCGTCTCTACAGCCAGGAGCTCGGCCATCGAGGTGTGGTTGCAGATGACCACGCTGCCGCGGCCTTCCTGGCGCTCAAACAGCAGATCGGCGTCCTCTACCTTCCAGCGCCACATGAGCTTGGAGAAGGCCCACAGGATGCCCATGACTACAGCGACGGTGCCGCGGATGAGCGCCGGGAACTCGGCGTAGGGGGCGTTGTAGTAATCCTCGGGCGTCTGCTTAAACAGGCGCATGGGCTACCTCCTTTGGTTGATGAGGTCCTCGATTATCGAGACGACCTCGTCGATGGTGTGGGCGGTGGAGTCGACGTGCACCGCGTCCTCGGCGGGCACGAGTGGCGCGACCTCGCGGCTGCTGTCTAGCTTATCGCGCTGCTTGAGGGCGTCGAGGGTCTTGTCGACCTCGACCTCGAGCTGCTCGGTGGTGAGCGGCTGGGCGTCGTTTTGGTGGCGCTGCAGCACGCGACGACGGGCGCGCTCGCGCGGGTCGGCGGTCAGGAACACCTTGACCTGTGCGTTGGGGAACACGACGGTGCCGATGTCGCGACCCTCGGCGACAATGTCGCGGTCCTCGGCGGCGCGGCGCTGGTGGATGAGCATGGCCGCGCGCACGCCCGGGTAGGCCGAGACCTTGGACACGTTGGCGTCGACCTGCGGGGTGCGGATGGCGGCCGAGGCGTCCTTACCGTCGATGGTCAGACGCGTGTCCTCGCCGGTGCCGTTGGTAAAGCGAATCTCGATCTGCTCGGCGAGGGCGTCGATGGCCGCCTCGTTATTCAGGTCGATGCCGCGATCGAGCGCGGCGAAGGTGACGGCGCGATACATGGCGCCCGTGTCGAGCTTGTTAAAGCCCAGCTGGCGGGCGATCTCCTTGGCGATGGTGGACTTGCCGGAACCGGCGGGGCCGTCGATGGCGACGATCATGCAATGCTTCCTTTCGGTGGTTGACGTGCTGGTATGGGTCGCGGGCGCTGCGGATTGGCGGGTTGCCTAGCTCGTGTAGCGCTCGCGGTAGGTGTTGCGCTTAGGCGCGGAGCCGTGGCTGCCGTGGTGACGCGCGCGGGCCGCGGCCGTGTCCTGGGGCTTACCACTGCTGCGCTTGAAGCTGGCCTGCTTGGGTGGGATACCGCCGGCCTTGAGGATTTGTACCTCTCGGTCGGTGAGTTCGCGCCACGAGCCCTTGGCCACGTCCTTGAGCTCCAGGCCGGCAAAGTTGCAGCGGTGCAGGCGAATCACCGGGTGGTGGATCTTGCTCAGCATACGCTTGACCTGGTTTTTACGACCCTCGCGGATGATGACTTCGACGGCGGTGGTACCGGGCTTGACGCCCTGGGGAGCCACGGCTTCAGCCTCGCGTGCGGTGATGACGCGGCAGATTGCCGGCTGGCATAAGCCGTCGTCGAGCTCGATGCCACGGCGCAGCGGCGTGAGGTCGCGATCGGTCAGGTGGCCGTCCACGAGCGCCTGGTAGGTCTTGTAGACGTGCTTGCTGGGGTGCAGCAGATCCTGCGACAGGTCGCCGTCGGTGGTAAAGAGCAAAAGGCCCGTGGTGTCGCGGTCCAGGCGACCCACCGGAAAGAGCCCCGGAAAACGGTCGCGCGGGACCAGGTCGGCCACGCAAGGGCGCTCCTGCGGATCGCTCATGGTGGTGAGGTAGCCAGTCGGCTTGTAGAGCATCAGGTACACGGCGCCCTGGTTGAGCTTGACGGGCATGCCGTCGACCTCGATATGGTCGCGGTCGACGTCGACCTTGGTGCCCAGTTCGGTTGCGACCTGGCCGTTGACGGTCACGCGGCCGGCGGTCATCAGGTCCTCCGAGCCGCGGCGGCT
>USQE01000180.1 GCA_900556675.1 uncultured Collinsella sp. | reverse complement strand
GGTCTCCCAGGAGGATTTCAAGCTCCTGCTGCGGCATCTGCTGGAGATCGACCACATCCAGCGCACTGAGACCGGCGGTCTCATCGTGGGCATTGCCGGCGAACGGCTCACCAGTTCCTATAAGTTCTACGCCGTGTTCCAGGAAAACGAGGAGTTCACTGTTCGCAGCGAGTCGGCCGAGTTGGGCACGATCGTCAATCCCCCACCGCCCGGTGAGCGCATCGCCATCGCAGGCCATTGCTGGATTGTCGAGGAAGTGGACTGGAAGCGTCATACCGTCTTTGCCACGCAGGTCAAGGGCCGGGTGCCGGCCTACTTTGGCGACTGTCCCGGTGACATCAATACACACGTACTCGAGCGCATGCGCAAGGCGCTCAACGAACACGCCGCGTATCCGTACCTTATGGGTAACGCACGGGCCCGCCTTGCGCAGGCTCGTCATACGGCCGAGATTTCGGGCGCGGGAACTAAACCGCTCATTAACCTGGGCGGCGATACCTGGGTGCTCTTCCCCTGGCTGGGCAGCTACGCCTTTTTGGCCCTCGAGCGCATGCTCAAGATTAAATGTGCCGCGGAGTTGGGCCTTCGCGGACTCGACCCATCACGCCCGTACTTTATGCAGTTTAAGATGAAGGCCGACGAGGAGACGTTCTTTGAGATGCTCGCCGCCGAGGCCGAGAAGGACTTCGATCCCATCGAGCTCGTCTATCCCGACGAGGTGCCTTATTTTGACCGCTACGACGAGTTTGTTCCCGAAGAGCTCGTGCGCAAGGGCTTTGCCGAAGGCGTGCTCGACATAGAGGGCATGAAGCAGCGTGTCCGCAGCTGGAGCGACCACGCCTAAGACCCGTCTTTTTGGGACGGAGAGACTTACTTGTCGTGAAGGACGGTGCCGAGGAAGTCGGCGTCGAAGGGCACGGCTTCGGCAAAGGCATAATCGCCGTCACTGGCGACGAGCAGGTAGTTTTCCTCGCCGCCGAACTCCGCGTCGCCGCATGGGACCACCCAGGCGTGGGCGAATACCTCGAGTGCCGCGGCAACGCAATCGCGCAGGAACGTCACGCCGCTCCCCCTGTTCGCACTCACGATATTGGCAACATAGATGCCCCCGGGGTTCAGGCTGCCTCGCACCAAACGCAATGCCTCAACCGTCGCCAGCTCGCGTACGGGCTCGGCACCGCCAAAGCAATCGCTCACGACCACGTCGTAGCGACGATGACCCACGCTCGTCACGCCCAGATACGAGCGAGCCTCAGCGGTAATCACTCGCAGGCGATCGCCCGTGCGCTCCAGCTCGTCCAGGTAGAACCAACGGCGCGCCAGGCGCGTAATCTCGGCATCGTACTCAATGACGTCCATGCGCAAGCTCTCGTGCGACATCAGTGCAAACTTGGGATAGGCAAACCCGCCGCCGCCCAGCATGAGCATACGGTCGATACCATGCCCGTAAGCATCACGCATTGCGTCCTCAGCCTCAAACACGTCGTCAAACGCGCGATAGTACGCAAAGACGGGCTCCGCCCAACGCTCGCCAACGTAGCTTGCGCTTTGGTAAACGCCGCCTTGCACCAATACACGGACTTCGTCGCCTCCCTCATCGTGCACGCGTTTCACACGCGCCAACCCATGGCGGGTTCGCGCAACCTGCAGACAGGCAGCACGGACAGCGACAGCGGCCGCGCCAAGCGCCGCGGCCCCCAGAGCAACGCCGGCAACGACGCCGGCAGAAACACTCGGCTTGTTCATCTAGAGCTCCTTTTGCAGATAAAGGCCATGGTCATAAAATCCAAGATGACGATAGTACTCACGTGTGCCAATCGCGCTAATCACGTTGATACGCGCATAACCCGCATCCCGGGCAATCTCGCACGCACGTTCTACGAGCAAACGCCCTAACCCGTGATGCTGCGCCGCCTGGCCTTGATCGCCCACGCGCGCCGCCATGCCATACACGTGAACCTCGCGAATCATCGCCTCGTCCGACACCGTCGGCAACTCGTCCGCATGCGCGGCAACAAACGCGCGGTCGGGCAGCGACAGGCGCAAAAAGCCCGCGATTTTGCCCTGCGGTGTCACCCACTGCAAAAAGCGCTCGTGCGTCACCGGCGTCTCGTACGCCACTTCCTCGTCAAGGGTCAACTCGTCCAGGTCGGCGCCCGCCGTGCTGATCTCGCGATAGCGAATCTCACGCACCGTCGCACCGTCACCCCAAGCAGCCAAGCGGTTCTCAACGAGCTGGCGCAGGTTGGGTTTCTTGTTGCCCACCATGATGTCATCGGAGCTAAAGTCGCGGATCATGCGGCTGATGCGGCAGAACGCCGGCGTCACCACGATGTCGTCGGCCAACACATCGAGCAGCTCGTCCTCGGTATAGGGGCGCCACTCGCCACGCTCGTAACAGCCCACCAGACGCGAGCCCTCGATGAGCGCGCACGGGTAGACCTTGACCTCGTCGGGCATAAAGGCGCCCTCGGTCATAAAGCGCTCGTAGTCGCACTTGTCCCCATCAGGCGTGGCGCCCAGCAAGTTGAGCATAAAGTGCGCGTGGATCTTAAAGCCAAACAGGCGCGCGAGCGAAAACGCCCGCTCGATCTGCGCCACCGAAATGCGGCGCTCGTTGATATCGAGTAGATGCTGGTCAAGACTCTGAATACCCATCTGAATCTTGGTGCAACCCAGGCGGCGGATGAGCGTGAGGGCCTGCGGCGTTACGGCATCGGGGCGCGTCTCGATAACGAGCCCCACCACGCGATGCTTCGCCGTCTCGTTGATGCGCTGCTGACGCTCAAGCTCCTCCATCGTTGCCGTCTGCCACTCGGCAGCCTCGCCCCATGGCGTACCGGGGCCGTACAGACGGCGCACTGCGCGGTTATAGCCACCAACGACAGCATCCACACGCCCCTGCTCGTCGGCAACGCCGGCAGCAAGCTCAGCCTCGTCTGTCGCAATGCCGGCAGCCCGATAGCGCTCGCGGCGCTCTGTTACCACCGGCGGCAGGGCATCGGCGGGAGCGTCATCGAGCAGGCGCCCTGCCTCGGCACGGCTGATGCCCGGACGCGCCAACATGGGGTTTGCCGCCACGCCGGCGACGGCATCGTCATTGAGCGCACGGAAAAGCTCCGACATAAACCACGTTTGATACCCTTGCGGATAGTCGCTCCAGGTGCCACCGAGCACGATGAGCTCTATCTTGTCGGTCGCATGCCCCATCTGCGAAAGCGCGGTCAGACGAGCGCTCACCTGCAGATACGGGTCAAAGCAGTTTTGCTCCGCACGGGCGCACGCCGGCTCGGCGTGCAGATAGCTTTTAGGCATGCGCAGGTCATTGGGGCAAAACAGGCAATCGCCCGAGCATGGCCAGGGCTTGGTAATGACGGTAATGGTCGCCACGCCCGAAGCCGTGCGACGAGGCTTCATACGCAGCACCTGCAGCAGTCGACGTTCCAGCTCGGTATCGACATTCCACGCAGCCCAACGAGCCGGCTCCTCACGTTTAACCCGCTGGTAGAACGGCAGCAGACGGCGCTTGGCCAAATCGCGTTTGTCGGCACCCTCACGGCGCGCCTCGGCAT
>USQE01000179.1 GCA_900556675.1 uncultured Collinsella sp. | reverse complement strand
CAGCCGCCGATCTCGTTTAGATCGCGCAGGTAGCACAGGGTGGGAATCTGGATACCGACGGACTTGGCCGCGTCCAGGATCGTGGTGTGCTCGGGTACCACGACCTCGCAATTATCGATAGTGAGCTTGACCATATTGAGTGCTCCGCTTTCGGTGTTGTCGCTGACAGTGGGGTTGTTGAGCTCTACCATTCCAGGCTCCTCCCTCCGCGGAACGCGCCAAAGCCAAAGTGGTCGCAACGCAGGCAGCGGCTTGCCTCCTGGCGCGCCTCCTCCTCGGTAAGGCCCTGCTCGACCAGATTCCAATCGTGAATACGCTCGCCGGCCTCGCGCTCACCCAGCTCGCAGCGGCCGCACTCGTGCTTGCCCTTAAACTGCACGGTCGGCAGCTCCACGTCGAGCTTGATCTTGTGGTCGAAGCCCAGGTAGCGGTCGATATTTGCCGAAGCCACGCGGCCAGCGTTGATGGCACGGATGACGGTGGCGGGACCGGTCTGGCAGTCGCCGCCGCTAAAGAGGCCGTCGAAGTTGGGCACGGCACCGTCCGAATCGGTGACCACGCAGCCCCACTTGCAGGCAATGCCCACCTCCTCAAACGGTTTGGAATCGATGTCTTGGCCAATGGCGACGAACACACGCTCGCAGGGGATGACGCGCTCGGGCGTGGCGGCGGCACGCGGAGCCGGACGACCGCGACGGGGCTCGCCGATAATCTGCGGCTGCACGCGCAGGCCGCTCACGCGACCGTCCTCGCCCGTCTCGATGGCGAGCGGGGCCGTCAGCTCCAGCACCTCACAGCCCTCGGCCTGGGCACCGGCAATCTCGGCGTCCTGGGCCGTCATATCGCAGATGCGACGGCGGTAGACGATGCTTACCTTTTCGGCACCGCAGCGCACGGCGGAGCGTGCCACGTCCATGGCAACGTTGCCGCCGCCGATGACGCACACGCGCTGGCCGCTCAGGTCGGGCAGCTCGTCATCGCCGATGGCGCGCAGCATCTTGACGGCCGATTCCACGCCGGGCGCCTCTTCACCCGGAAGGCCGAGCTTCTTGTCACTGTGGGCACCGATGGCCAGGTAGACGGCATCGAACTCGTCGCGCAGACGGGCGAGCTCCTCGCCGCTCACGGAGTGGTCGAGCTCCACGTCGATGCCGGCGCTCAAGATCCAGTCGATCTCGGCCTGCAGGCGCTCGCGCGGCAGACGATAGCTGGGGATGCCGTAGCGCAGCATGCCGCCCAAGTGGTGGCGCTGCTCAAAAATGGTCACCTTGTGGCCCATCACGGCCAGGTAGTAGGCACAGGAAAGGCCGGCCGGGCCGCCGCCGATCACGGCGACGCGCTTACCGGTGTTGTCCACTACATGTGGCTTGTGGTCGTTGAGGTCGCTATGCTCAACGGCAAAACGCTTGAGGGCGAGGATGTTCATGGGGTCGTCGACCATGCCACGGCGGCAATGCATCTCGCAGGGATGCTCGCACACCAGGCCACAGACGAGCGGTAGCGGGTTGTTCTTGCGGATGACCTTGACGGCGTCGGCATAACGGCCTGCCTCGACGAGCGAGATGTAACCAGGAATGTCGACGTGCGCCGGGCAGCCCGAGACACACGGGACGCGAGCCTCGCGGTCAAAGCCGCAGGAGTGCTCGCAGATGTGGTGCTCAAAATCGTCGCGGAAGCCGCGAATGGCCGTGAGTGCCATGGCGCCAGCTTCGTAGCCGATGGCGCAGTCGCTCGAAAGGTAGATGGTGCGGGCCGTGCGCTCAATCAAGTTGAGCGTGGACTCGTCGGCGCGGCCCTCGAGCACATCGGCGAGCAGGTCGCTCAGCGCGCTCAGGCCCACGCGGCAGGGCGTGCACTTGCCGCAGCTCTGGGTGGAGCACAGGTTGACGAGCGCCGCCGTAAACTCGACGGGGCACGGGGCGAGTGAACTCACCGCCAGACGACGTCCGAGTGCATCGTGCAGGTCGTCCATGACGGCCTGAGCGTGGCTGCGTTCCATTACGTGCAGTCGAGCCATAAGATCCCCTCTCACATGGCAGCCCGGAGGCGAGGCCGGGCGAAATTGCTACACGCACAACACTGACCTAAAAAGTTGTGAGGTCTCCATACGGTTCGGCAGGCGGTATAAAATGTCACCCTCAGCGGTGAAATAGAACATTACCGCAGATAAATGCCATATTTGATAAAACGCGTTACCAAATTGCAATATTCAATGTGAAAAAGAGCGCCTTACTATTTTTCCTTTTTGATCCGTTTTCCTCCGTCCCCTTCGGATCACATGATCCCTTGGGAACGGAGGAAAACGGATCGTTTTTGGTGCAAAAGGGCCAGGTTTGTTTGCACCAATCTCACTTGCGCTAGATAAAGAGCTCGCATTCCTTCCGCACGACGCAAACCTTGCTCAGCATCTGGGAAACAGCGGATAGCTTGTTGGGATCAAGCTTACGAGCGCCTCGCGGACATACGGCAATGCAGCGCATGCAGGAGATGCACGCCTCGCCAGCTGCTCGTTTGGGGTCACCCTTGTCGATAGCACAAACGGGGCACGCCGCGGCGCATGCACCGCAGGAGACACAATCCCCTGTTGCCTCGGGTGCCATGCGGTGACCTCCGGCTTGTTTATAAGGACGATTGCCGGGAATAGAGGGCTCGGATGTATCCTCGGCCAACAGCTTTTGCTGAATTTGCTGCGCAAACTCTGCGAGCTGCGCCGCATCCTGCGCATCCGGACGACCGGCAGCAAACTGTCGCGCAATGGAATGTTCTGCAATGGCCGCAACTGCCGCGATCACCCGGAATCCCGCATGCTTCGCAACGTCCTCCAGCTCTACGAGCGTGTCCTCAAACGCGCGGTTTCCGTAGACGCACACCAGAACGGCCCGCGCTCCGTTGCCGTGAACCATGCCCAACCGGTCAGCCACCACAGCCGGGATTCTACCGGCATACGCCGGCACAGAGATTACGGCCACGTCGTCCTCAGTCATCGAGACAGCGCTGAAATCTAGCCCGCTATCGGTCAGATCGACGGTAACGGTATTCTTGTCCAGTGCCCCGGCCACAAGGCCAGACACCTTCTGCGTTCCACCCGTCGGACTAAACACAATTTCGAATACGCTCATCGAGACACCCTCCCCCTACGTCTGGCAACGCGTCAAGCCGTTTTCACATCCAGCCAGAGTATACGGCACGTGGGATCCCCATTTTGGTGCATCAAGCACCCCAATGCACCAACCCTACGCTGTCTGCCTCTTCGTTTTGTATAAATTACGGTACAGATTGTATATATTTACGGGATACCGCCGTGTTCTCCCGAGGTACCCCATCCTGGCCCGTGCAAAAAACGGAGTATTCTGCAACGTGACCGCGCCAGCAATACCCCGAGCGGGCAAACCTTTAGGGCGCTGCGTCATTTTGGGTTCCGACATGGCGAGAATGACGCGCCCCTGCTCCGGAAAACGACGAAATCTGACTCAGAACGCTCGCTAGGGATATCCGAAAGCCACCGTTGGCGACGTCAAATCATATGCAGACAACTCGAACTGCAGAATACTCCAAAAAATGCACGGCGCACC
>USQE01000178.1 GCA_900556675.1 uncultured Collinsella sp. | reverse complement strand
CTGCCGAAGACTACCGAGCTCGAGTTGGTCGGAACGCAGCGGGTATCTGCGAATATTACGCTCCAGACCCAGGCCGACATCGAGGCGGTGTTCCAGATGACGCCGTACTACTACCGCACGCGCCCTGCCGACAAAGAGCGCTTGGCAAACCTGGATACCCTTCAAACCGACATCGACTTCATCATCGCCGAGTACCGCCACAGCTAACAACCTGCCAAAAAGGGACAGGTTTGTTTTGGCAGGTTTTATCTGGGCAAACGTAAAGGGCCGACCGCGGAGATGCGCGATCGGCCCTTTTTAGTTGCTTGGCTGCAGAAGTTATGAGAAGCGAGCGCTTACAGGCGGTCCTTGTTCTCGGTCTTAACGGCGTGTGCCTGCTGAACAAAGAACAGGTCGTACACCACGATGACAAAGGCGACGATATTGACGGAGCTGCCGCCGAGCGCGGGAAGCGTGAGCGCGGCCTGCGCAATCGTGGCGATTGCGGCAACGATGCCGAGCTTAAACGCAGCATCCACCTGCGAAGGCTTGTTGGCGCCCTTGATGCCCGCAACACCTGCGGCGAGATCGATGAGGCCCTTGGCGACCAGCACGACCGCGGCGAGCATGGCGTTCGACCCGTACGTGGAATCGAGGTTGCCGGTCGCGATGCCGGCGATTCCAATGACGAGACTGGCGATGCCCAGAACAAAATAAATCAGGGCAAGGATTTTGAGTGTCTTGCGAGCGGCGCTCATAGCTGGTCCTTTCGATGCGGGCGCGGAGAATCTGTCGCACCCAGGTTGCGGCACATATCGTGAAGCACATTGTAGTTCAACGGGGCGATGCATGCGTTTGAAAGCGTCTCTTGCCTGTACGGTCCAACCTTTCAAAAAGGAAAGCTGGACGTAAGCCAAATCGATGGCAGCCCATGTGCGGCGCTGCGATGATGAGGCCGTAACAAGGAGCTGGTCTCAAGGAGGAGTCATGATGTACGGAGCAGGGCAAGTGCGTGAGCCGCAGTCGTTGGGAAGGCACATGGGTGATTCTGTGATCGCTGCCGTGTGCACGGGATTGATGGCGGTGCTTTGCATTGCGATGCTGTGGGCCATGTCGCATGTGGGACAATAGCGGACGGTTGGGTGCTGGCATAAACGGCACTCGCGTATTCGTTTTGCTTGCTAAGGAGTGCCCATGGGCGTCGTCGATCCCTTTTCTGTTGCTCGGGCCGCGGGGCTTGAGCTGATCGGGAAGTCCGAGGGCCTCACGCTCACCGACGGCACGATGGAGCTGCGTGCCGATTTTGACCGCATGCTTCCGCGGCTCAAGCAGGGCCGTCTGCAGCAAGAGCTGTTGGTAAAGGCTGCGCGCGCAAAAGGCATCGAGTGCCCATGGGCGATTGATGCCACGGCAGGCTTTGGCGAGGATTCGCTGCTGTTGGCGGCCGCGGGCTTTACCGTCGATCTGTATGAGCAGGATTGCGTGATCGCGGCGCTCCTCAAGGATGCCCTGGATCGCGCGGCAGATGATCCGGCGCTTGCGGCTGCCGTGTCGCGCATGCGCTTACATGCGGGCGAGGACAGCATTGCCGGCCTTCGTCATACGGCTGAGCTGATCGGGCGGGGCGAGCTTGCCGCCCCCGACGTGGTATATCTGGATCCCATGTTTCCCGAACGCACCAAGAGCGCGGCAGTGAAAAAGAAGTTCCAATTCTTGCACCATCTGGAGCAGCCGTGCGCCGATGAGGAGACGCTGGTCGAAGCTGCGCTTGCGGCGCGCCCGCGCAAGGTCGTTATCAAGCGGCCGGTGAAGGGGCCGCTGCTTGCCGGCGTTAAGCCGAGCTATCAACTTGCGGGCAAGGCCGTTCGCTACGATGTGTTGGTGCCGCCGCGCCCGTAGCTTGCGTGCGATGGCTGGCGCTCCGTCAATGCCGTGCCGATGCGGCGCCTATTTCCAAGGGTGCGACGTCAAGTGCCAGCCGCCGCAGTATTCGCATTTGTAGCAGGCCAGCCCGCGGCGTCCGCGGTTTTCGCAGTCGGCCATAACTGCCTCGGCCTCGGCGCGCGTGTCGTAACGGTTTTTGCGCTCGCACGATTTGTAGCGCCAGGCTTCATCGCGCTCGGCGTCCAGGGCGTCGCGGCGCTCGTCCTCGCGTGCAAACAGGTCGCTCATATCGCCGCCGGTAGCAGCGCTCAAAAACTCGCTTTTGGCCTTTGACCAGGCGGCTCGCTTTTTGCTTCCCATCTGCTTCGCGCCCTTCTCCAAACGTTGGTATCATTGCTCAATCAAAGTGATACCAATAAACGTGAGGTCGCCGCGTGATGATCAGAAAAACCCTCGATACCGACATTCCCACCGTCATGGCCATCTATGACGCGGCCCGCGCCTTTATGCGCGCACATGGCAACACGACGCAGTGGCCCGAGGGCACGCCTTCGGGCGAGCAGCTGGCTGCCGATATCGCCGCCGGTGGCAGCTATGTGTGCGAGGAAGACGGACGCGTGGTGGCGACGTTTGCCTTTCTGCCGGGGCCGGACAGTTCCTACGATGTGATCGAGGGCGGCCAGTGGCGCAGCGACGCCCCGTATGCTGTGCTGCACCGTGTGGCGTCCGATGGCACCGCGCACGGTATCGCGGCTGCGATGTTTGCCTTTGCCAAGGAACGCGCCGATCACCTGCGCATCGACACGCATCAGGACAACCTGCCCATGCAGGGAGCCATCGCCAAGGCCGGGTTTAAGCGCGCCGGTATCGCATATGTGTCGGACGGTACGCCGCGCGTCGCGTTTGATTGGCTGCGCGAGGCATAAAGGCCGAGCCACATACCAGCGTTTTACCAAAAATGGCCCCGAGTGGGGCCATTTTTGGTAAAACGCGTTGTTGTGGGGCTCGCGTTGTTATCGCCCCAGATGAGCCCAGGCAGACAAAAAGGGGAGGTGCCGGCTTTCGCAAGGCGCGAACCTACGAAAATCGCTGCGCGGCAACGCGGGGCGATGAGCTCGGTCGGGGGATAGGGCTCGCTTCGCCCGCCGGCCCGTACATTGTATCATCCAGTGTGGAACAAGGATGCCCGTTGCCGCGTGCGATGGGCTTGCAATAAGAGGAGAGCCATGTCGAAGCAAGCGGTCGTTGGAATCTTGGCGCATGTCGATGCCGGCAAGACCACGCTGGCCGAGGCCATGTTGTTCAACGCGGGTCGCATTCGCAAGCGCGGCCGCGTGGACGATGGCGATTCGCATCTGGACACGAACGCGATCGAGCGTGAGCGTGGCATTACGATCTTCTCGTCGCAGGCCGTGCTCGACCATGGCGATACCCACGTCATGCTCGTGGATGCGCCGGGGCATGTCGATTTTTCTGCCGAGGCGGAGCGCACGCTGCGCGCGCTCGACTACGCGATTTTGGTTGTGGGTGCCAACGATGGCGTACAGGGTCATACCGAAACCCTGTGGCGTCTGCTTACACGTTATGACATCCCGACGTTTATCTATATCAACAAAATCGATTTGGAGAATCCCGGCCGCGATGTCTTGTTGGCACAACTTGGGCAACGTCTTTCCGAGGGCTGCCTGGATGCCAACGAACTGCTGGCGGGCGGCG
>USQE01000177.1 GCA_900556675.1 uncultured Collinsella sp. | reverse complement strand
TCTCGTTGCTCAAGGGAATATCGCCGACACGAAACATGAGCAGCCAGCCGACGCCCCGCATGCCGATTTGCAACCTTGTAGCACCCCCAGGTGCCATCACGCTCAACGTCCCCCTCATAGCAACCGTCGCTGCGCCGCC
Source organism: uncultured Collinsella sp. (assembly GCA_900556675.1). GTDB lineage: Bacteria > Actinomycetota > Coriobacteriia > Coriobacteriales > Coriobacteriaceae > Collinsella. The sequence continues at coordinate 3,475 of USQE01000177.1, read as the reverse complement.
ATTCCGGTTCTTGCAGACGCCCCCTTTACGTCCGAGCTCTATGACAAGGCCTTCGCCGATTTCGCCATATCCAATCTCGGAGTCTCAATTGCCGCAAACGCATCTGCCCAAACCAAGCCCGAAGGGAGATAGCCAATGGCCAGAAAAACGCTTCGGACTATTATTTGCGGCGTACCCGCAGGAACGCTCATGCAAGATGAGAGCGGTCTAGTCAGTTTTGCCTACGATCAAGATTATGACGGGCCAGCCCTATCGACCAACATTCCCGTATCAAATCGCACATACGGCCAACAGGTCATGAATCCGTACTTGTTTGGCCTTCTGCCCGACAGCGAGGACCAACGAAAAGCGATTGCCGTCGAATTCGACGCCAGGCCCAATAATCCCGTTGCGCTGCTCAGCCATATCGGACTCGACTGTCCGGGCGGAGTGCAGTTTTGCGCCGAAGAAGATATCGACGCCGTCTTGCATCGCACTGGCGAATACCGCCCTATAGACGACCACGATATTGCTCTCCGTCTCAAGTCGATCAGAGATGACCACAATGCATCCTGGATGGGCCTAGATGAAAGTTGGTCACTCGGAGGCAATCAGGGCAAGTTCGCTCTCGCGCTCATAGACGGTCGCTGGTGCGAATGTGTGGGCTCCTCGCCCACGACGCATATTTTCAAAAATGGCGTTATCGGATTTAAACTTGAAGCTCTTAATGAGTTTGTCTGCATGAAAAGCGCCCAGCGCGCGGGTATCGCAACGGCGAACGTTGAGTATCGCTTATTTGAGGACGAACCCGCCCTCATTGTTGAGCGCTATGACCGTGTGAAAGCCAAAGACGGAACAATCATGCGTCTACACCAAGAAGACCTCTGTCAGGCCCTTGGAGTGATGCCCGCTCAAAAGTACACGGCAGACGGCGGCCCGACCGCACGCAATATTCAGGAACTCCTCGTCAATACGAGCCATCATCAACTTAACCTGTATCTGTTTACGCAGATACTGTTCTTCAACGCCGTTATCGGTGCACCGGATGCGCATGCGAAAAACTATTCCCTGCTACTCGGAAACGGCGGCACGGCCATGATGGCTCGTATGTACGATGTCGCGTCGGGTTTGGCGTATGAGCGCATGCGCCGCCGAGCGCGCCTTGCCATGAGCGTTGGCGGCGAAAATCGTGTGGGGCGCATCGGTCCAGGCGCTATCCGCCGATACCACGGTATGGGCGACCCCGCGCTGGAGGCGGCACTCACCGATGCCGGGCTATCCGAGAAGTTTTGCTTTGCGACCATGATGGACCTCGCCTACGAGGTACCCATTTGCATGGAAGAGGTCATGGACGAATACGCCGACCTGCCCGGCATGGCGGACCTGCGCGAGCATATGCTCGGCCCCGTCTGCGAAAACTGCCAGCGCACCCTCGACCTCATCAAGGCGGATATGGGCTAGGTGTCCGTAATCTCCCATTTCCCAAAAGAAGAGAGGGGGCACCCGTCGCAAAAGCTCGGGTGCCCCCTCACGCAACGTCATTTGCAATCCACCAGCACGTGGCTCGGACTGCTGCTAGCGCAACCTTTACGCAGCGAGGCGCTTGAGGACGTCGATGAGCAGCTCGTAGAAGCGCTCGGCAGAAGCGAGCTCCATGCTCTCGTCCGGGGTGTGGACATCGGAGAGCGTCGGACCCACGGCGATGGCGTCCAGGCCGTGCAGGGCCTCGGCAAACAGGCCGCACTCAAGGCCGGCGTGGATGGACTCGATACGCAGCTCGGAGCCAAAGAGCTCGCGATAGCTCTCGACAAAGACGTCGCGGATCGGCGAATGCTCGGCATAGCTCCAACCGGGATACTCGAACTCAAACTTGGCATCGAAGCCCAGGACATCGGCCAGCATCTGCAGGCGGTCCTTGAACTCGTTCTGCAGCGAGGTGATCGAGGAGCGCGGGGACAGCATGATCTTGACCTGGTCGTCAGAGGTGGCAACCACGCCGATGTTGGAGGAAACCTCGACGGAGCCGTCGGTGGCGACGTTGCGGCGAATCACGCCGTTAGGGGCAAGACGCAGAGCGCGGATGAGAGCAAGCGCGGACTTCTGGTCCATGGCCTCGACCTCGGCGTCGTCGGCAATCTCGACGGTGCAGGTAAAGCCGGGGTCGAAGACCTCGAGCTCGGCGGTGACGTCGGCGATGATGCCACGGGCGACCTGCGCCGCGGCTTCGGCCGCAGCGTGATCGGCATAGACCAGAACAGCCTTGCACTCACGGTTGATGGCGTTGTCCTTGGTGCCGCCGTTGAAGCTGACGATGGCGGGCTCGCCGGCAACCATCAGGCGGTCGATGATGCGGGCCATGATGAGGTTGCCATTGCCGCGCTCCAAGTGGATATCGCTGCCGGAGTGACCGCCCAGCAGGCCGGAGATGTCGAGTGTGAGGGTGCTACCGGTCTTGTGCTCGCGCACGATGGGGCAGGTGTAGGTAACGACGACGCCGCCGGCGCAGCTGACGGTGGCAACGCCCTCTTCCTCGGAGTCAAGGTTGATCATAGTACGGGCGCTAATCTGGGACTTGTCGAGCGTCTCGGCACCGACCAGGCCAGTCTCCTCGTCGGTGGTGAATACGCACTCGAGGGCCGGATGGGCAATCGAATCGTCGTTGAGCACGGTAAGCATAAGCGCGACGGCGATACCGTTGTCGGCGCCCAGAGTGGTGCCGTTAGCGGTGAGGACGCCGTCCTTGACGACCAGGTCGATACCGTCGGTCGTAAAGTCGTGCTCGACGGAACCCAGCTTGTCGCACACCATGTCGATGTGACCCTGCAGCATCACGGTCGGGGCATTCTCGGCGCCGGCAGATGCGGGCTTGCGAATGATGACGTTGTAGACCTCGTCCTGATACACATCGAGACCGCGCTCCTTGGCAAACGCGACCAGGAAATCGCTGATGCCCTTCTCGTTGCCAGAACCACGGGGGATCGCGCTGACCTCCTCAAAGAAATGGAACAGCTGGGCGGGCTCGTAGCCGGTAATCTTGTAGTCCATGGTGCCTCCTTGGCGCAACTGGTTAGACAGTAAGACATGCGCCTTGTATATTCCCAGACTTTGCGTGCATAAACCAGTCGAAAACGCCGAGCGCCCCCGCATCATCGGCTAACGGCGGGGAAACACCACTTTATCAAGATAAAGCATGTTAGACGGGCCGCGCCGAAGGGACGCTGGGCCCTTCAACCAACCTCAACGCCTGATCAACGTTTATGCATACACCATTGGTATGCTTAATGAGATTTTTGTCCTCCGTCACGACGTAATCGACGTCGATGCGATTGGCAACGCCCAGCATCAGGTCATCCTCAAAGTCATTGTGATGATACTTGAACACAAAGGAGTCGAAGACCTCGTCTGCACCGACCGGCGCGATGAGGGCGAGCTCGCGCATCTGCCGAACGCATGCCCAGGCCGTTTCGTCCGCCGCCGCAATGGCGTTATCGCTCAG